>DASZVM010000783.1:0-8195 GCA_035547295.1 Puia sp.
AAAGATACCCTTTACGAAGCAGGGAACACCAGCCTCAAACCCGTGACCGAGGTCAGCAAAAAGCTGGGTACGGCCGACTATTGGAAAATGATCGGCATCGTCTTTCTCATGATCATCTATGTGACGATGACCTATGGTCCCATCGCCGCCTTCCTGGTAGAGCTGTTCCCTACCCGCATCCGCTATACTTCCATGTCCCTGCCGTATCACATCGGCAATGGCGTATTCGGAGGATTGACCCCGTTCATTGCGGTATTGCTCACAACCATCAGCGGCAATAAGTTCTCGGGATTATGGTATCCCATAATAGTAGTAGCCGTTTGTCTGATCATCGGGGCTGTTTATATTCCGGCCAAGGCCCAGCCGGTAAACGAATAAATCAATCGGTATGAACGCAGTCAAAAGAATATTAGGCACACTTTGGATCGTCCTGGGTATAGCGACCCTCATTTACCTTATAAAGACAGGCATTTCCGAGATCGCCCGCAATCCCCTGCCCGCTACAAAGGTCCAGTGGGGCACCTTTATCGTGATCTTTATCCCCATCGCCATCGGTCTCGTTTTGTTTGGCTATTATGCCCTGAAAGGAGAATATGACGCCGAAAATAGTGTGGATTGACTACTTTTACCGGGTAAATCAAGCGCATGTCGATTGAAGTAAAGGACCTTGTAAAGATCTATGGGGAGCAAAAGGCGGTAGACGGCATTTCTTTCAAAGTTGGTCAGGGCGAGATCGTAGGGTTCCTCGGTCCTAACGGGGCCGGAAAATCCACTACCATGAAGATCATCACGGGCTACCTGGGACAGGATGGGGGAGAGGTCACCGTCTGTGGCATACCCGTAAAACAACGTCCCCTGGATTCCCGGAAAAAGATAGGCTACCTCCCCGAAGCCAATCCCCTCTATCCTGATATGTACGTACGGGAGTACCTGGATTTTATAGCCGATGTCCACGCAATCCCCTGCCGGAAGGAAAAGATCGGGTCCGTCATCAATACCGTGGGGCTCACCCCCGAGAGCAAAAAGCGGCTGGGACAGCTGTCAAAAGGCTACAAACAGCGGGTAGGTCTCGCAGCCGCGCTGCTGCACGACCCCGAAGTGCTCATCCTCGACGAGCCCACCAGCGGACTGGACCCTAACCAGATCATCGAGATCAGGGACACTATAAAAAAATTAGGGGAGAACAAGACCGTCTTATTTTCCTCCCATATCCTGCAGGAAGTAGAAGCCCTCTGTGACAGGGTCGTCATCATCAATAAGGGGAAGCTCATCGCCGACAGCCCCCTCAGCCAGCTGAGAAAGGCCAATGAGGGCAATGCCGTTCGCGTAGCCTTTAAAGAAACGCTGGACGCCTCACAGCTGCAAACGCTGAAAGACGTCACAGCCGTCCGGCAACTGTCAGTCCACGAATGGGAATTGACGGCCGCGGAGACAGGCGAACTAAAAAAACAATTGCTTGAGCTGGCTTTGCAGAACAATTGGAACATTGTTTCTTTGCAAAGTGAAAACAGAAGCTTAGAGGAAATATTTCGGCACCTCACGACCTGAAAACCTGGCAGAACATCTACCAACACAAAACAAAAAAACTAAGAACCAATCATGAGCTACATCGCTGACATTCATGCAAGACAGATTTTAGACAGCCGGGGCAATCCAACGGTTGAAGTGGACGTGATCACCGAGAATAACCATCGCGGTCGTGCATCCGTACCCAGTGGCGCCTCTACAGGTATCCATGAAGCTGTTGAGCTCCGGGACGGAGACAAGAGCGTCTATGGCGGAAAAGGAGTATTAAAAGCAGTTTCCAACGTAAACGATATCATTGCCGATCAGCTGATAGGTTTCCCTGTGAACGAACAGGCTTCCCTGGATGCCAGGCTCATCGAAATGGACGGCACGGACAATAAGGGAAAACTGGGCGCCAACGCCCTGCTGGCCGTATCCATGGCAGTAGCCAAGGCCGCAGCCCAGGAAAGCAAGCTGCCTCTTTACCGCTATCTCGGCGGGGTGAACAGCACGGTCCTCCCCATCCCCCTGATGAATATCCTCAATGGCGGCGTACACGCCGATAACAAGATCGATTACCAGGAATACATGATCGTCCCTGTCGGCGCCGATACCTTTAGCGATGGCCTCCGCTGGGGCGTGGAGATCTTCCATCAGCTGAAATCCGTCCTGAAAAAGAAGGGTTATAGCACAAACGTAGGTGATGAAGGCGGTTTCGCACCGGATATCCAAAGCAATGAAGAAGCTATCGAGACAGTGCTGCTGGCCATCGAAGCAGCAGGCTATAAGGTTGGTACACAGGTAGCCATCGCCCTGGACGCCGCCAGCAGCGAAATGTACAAGGACGGCAAATACAAGTTCTATAAAAGCACCGGCAAGGAGCTTACCAGCGATGAAATGGTCGCTTACTGGACAAGCTGGGTAAACAAATACCCCATCATCTCCATCGAGGACGGCATGGCCGAAGAAGACTGGGATGGCTGGAAAAAACTGACGGATGCCCTCGGCAATAAAGTACAGCTGGTAGGGGACGACCTGTTCGTCACCAATACGAAGATCCTCCAGAAGGGCATCGACAGAGGCGTGGCCAACAGCATCCTTATCAAGGTAAACCAGATCGGCACTGTCACCGAGACCATCAATGCCGTTCAACTGGCCCAGACCCATGGCTATACGACCATTATGAGCCATCGCAGCGGAGAGACGGAGGATACCACCATCTCCGACCTGGCCGTAGCCCTCAATTGCGGACAGATCAAGACCGGCAGCGCCTCCCGTACGGACAGGCTGGCTAAATACAACCAGCTCATCCGTATCGAAGAAGAGCTGGGCGACAGCGGCATTTATCCCAAAGGAAGGATCAAATTCAAAAAATAATTTGTAGTTTACGGTTCCGGATGCCCTCAAAGCGTCCGGAACCATGTTTTTATGAAGTTTCTCGCCCATATTCCTGCCTGGTTGAAAAACAAATATGTGCTGACGGCCCTTGGCTTCACTGTCTGGATACTGTTCTTCGATGCCCGGGACTTCATCACCACCCATTTCCGGGAAAGGGAAGAGCTGAGAAAGCTGGAAGCCAGCAAAAAGTATTATGAACAACAGATCGCTGCCACCCGGCAAGAGCTGGAACAATTAAGATCCAATCCCGCGCTGCTTGAAAAATATGCCAGGGAAAAATACCGTATGAAAAAGGATAACGAGGATCTTTTCCTTATCCGGGAAGCAAACCCATCTGCAAAACACTGACATTTAGAGTCTTACGCTTTAAAACTACCCTTTCTATCTAATTAATTCCCTTGAAAGGACAATAACGCGTACCCGAACATCGTTTTAATAGCGGACGTTTCACTTTTACTGCTTCGGAAAATTATAAGGACATTAAATGGTTTTGCCTATGCCACTCTTTACACCGGAGGATCTTTTGCTTTATTTGTACAAAGAGTCTTCCCCAGAATTGACGGTTGCGATAGAGACCGCCCTCAAGGAAGACTGGATGCTTCGCGAGAAACTACAGGTGCTACAATCTTCGGCTGAACGCCTTGATAAGGTTACGGTATCACCCCGTGCGGAAGTGATCTTAAAGGTCATGAACTATGCCCGGGAAACTTCCACTGAATCTGTTCAGCACTAACTACGAATTACCCATAACTTTACGGTCATTGAAACTCAATGACAATGACCAGGAAGGAACGTTTTCAATTTGTACTGGCCTATTTCTCGGAACATAATCCCGATGCTGAAACAGAGCTGATCTATGATAATCCTTATCAGCTGTTGGTAGCAGTGATCCTGTCGGCTCAATGCACCGACAAGAGGGTCAATATGACCACACCTGCGATCTTCGAAAGATATCCAGACCCAAAATCCCTGTCAAAAGCCACATTCGACGAGCTCTTCCCCCTCGTAAGAAGCATTTCTTATCCCAACAATAAGACCAAACACCTTATTGGCATGGCTAAAATGCTCATGGAAAAATTTCATGGGGAGGTGCCCCTGACGGTGGAAGAGCTGGTGGAATTACCGGGCGTCGGACGCAAGACGGCCAATGTCATCACTTCCGTGGTGGACAATCAGCCGAATATGGCGGTGGATACCCATGTATTTCGCGTCTCCGCGCGAATTGGGCTGACCGTAAATGCCAAGACACCCCTGGCTACAGAGAAACAGCTGCTGGAGTTTATTCCCCGCGATCTGGTACACGTGGCTCATCACTGGCTGATACTGCACGGACGCTATATATGCGTAGCACGTACTCCTAAATGTGAAGTGTGCGGGTTAAGGCCGGCCTGTAAGTATTATAAAAAGAATGTGGAAGGGAAGATACCGGAACCAAAGAAGAAGGATAGGGCTTAGTCTTCGCCGCGCATGAGTTTTTGTATCCACTCGGGGGGAGGATTTTCCCGCATATCTTTTATTGCCTCTTCTCTTTTTTTAAGAAAGACAGGATCATTTTTCAAGCTGGGAAGATTTTTATTCACTTTTATCGGCTCCCTCCATTTTACAATATTATCTTTCTTCTTTGCTTTCATAATCATTATAAATTTACCTGATTTTCTTGAAAATCAGAAACCTTTTATAGTTCATCCCTTTTTTAAAGGGCATCCAATCTCCATTTAATTCTCCCAATATCTCAAACTCCTTGCTGATTTCAAGCCGAAAAGAAGATATTCCCATCTGGTATAACCTTGTACGTGATGGTGTACTGCCCCTTATCTGAATGATGGCATTCGGCCAAAAATTGATAAAATCGCGCACAACTTCTGCAACAGTGTATAGTACTTTCAAATAATCCCCATTATTGCTGACTATCCGATCATTTATTTTACCTGTCGACTCTTCAAAATCACCAAAAGCAAGATTAAAAAAATTTCTTCCCAATTCCGGGATATATTGAAATTGCACAGCTTTTTTTATGCTACCCTTTGGCCCTTCGCTATAAAACCAGTATTCGAGCTCTTCCTTACCTTTTTCTACACTATATCCTTCCCATTCCATCGCTCATAGTTTAAAGTCTTTAATAAAAAAGTGCCGCCAAAACTAGCGACACTTTCTTCCAAAAATTTTAAAACTTTTCTACTAAGGGTTCTTACCTACATCTTACAGCACCCCTTCTTTTTTTTCTTCCCCTTTTTCGCATGCCCACGCCCCTCATTCCGTCCATCCAGCGGCCGCCCCTCATCCACACCCATCGCCTGGTACACCGCCTCCTGTATCCTCCCTCGTATGCTCAACGACGATAGCCTGGGGTTCCCCTCCACAGGGTTCACCCGGTTAGAAAGAAAAATAAATATCAGGTCATACTTCGGATCCACCCACACGCACGTCCCCGTGAACCCCGTATGCCCAAAAGTCTCCGGCGAAGCCGACAAACAAGGATACGGCTCCCTCCTCGTCGCATTATCCTTCTCCGGCTTATCAAACCCTATTCCCCGCCGGCTGATATTACTGTGATAGGCCGTAAAATAATCGATCGTCTCCTTTTTAAGATAAGTACGCCCATTGATCTTACCTCCATTCAGCAGCATCTGCTCCAGGATCGCCAGGTCATACGCATCGCTGAAAAGCCCCGCATGCCCTGCCACACCGCCAAACATGGCAGCCCCGGGGTCATGCACATCCCCCCTGATCTGCTGCTGTCTGAAGATAGGCTCCAGCGCAGTAGGTGCTATCCGCCCCAGCGGGAAACGCTCCCTTGGCCTGAACCCCGTAGAGCTCATCCCCAGCGGCTCGTAGTACGTCTTCCGCACGTACTCATTCAACGGCATCCCGCTGACGGCCTCCACCACCTTGCCCATGAAGATAAAGTCGTTGTCGCTGTATACATATTTATCAGGCGGCCCCAGCTTGCTTTGAAGGATACGCGAATAGATGGTGTCCTCCCAATCATTCCGCATGTACATGTTTTCCGCCACACGTATCCCGTGCGTACTATCCGGCTTTACCACATAGAACCCCGGCAATGGAGCGCCCTGATGGGCCATATCGATCGTCTCTTTATAGAAGGGAATAAATGCATTCAGTCTTGCCTGGTGCAGCAGTA
This sequence comes from Puia sp., assembly GCA_035547295.1. Lineage (GTDB taxonomy): Bacteria > Bacteroidota > Bacteroidia > Chitinophagales > Chitinophagaceae > Puia. The sequence goes on from DASZVM010000783.1 coordinate 6,047, forward strand.
CATCAAAGATCTTAAGCGATGCTTTATCGCTCCCCCTGACCCAGGGCAGGTAATCTCCCAATGTCTTTTGCAGGTCCAGCTTTCCTTCGTCATATAATTTCATCACCGCCATGGTGGTGGCGCAGATCTTGGTACAGGAGGCCATATCATAGATGGATTCCGTATATACGGGTTCCGTCGTATCATAGCTCATATAGCCAAATGCTTTTTCATAAGCGATCTTCCCGTCCTTTGCCACCAGCACCACACAGCCCGGTGTCGCCTGCTTGCTGATAGCCTCCCTGCAAATAGCGTCGATGGTGTCCAGCCTGCGCGGGTCCAGCCCCAGGGTCATGGCATCGGCCCTGGGCAGTACACGGTTTGCAGGGAGAATGCCCGCACCTGCCTTATAGGTCTCGCAAACAGACACAGGCAGCTGTCCCTTTGCCGTAAACCTGCCTGCCAGCCAATCCGCCGCAACACCCTGCGTGATCTCATCATCCTCATAACATGCCACCAGGTTACGGGCATCGCAATCGTTCTTCAACGCATATGGGTTCCCGAATGCCAGCAGGATTGCTTTATTCTTCTCCTGCAGCTGTTGCAGCAGCCAGACAGCCGGACGGCTGATAGCGAAATTACGGGCGGGAAAGCGGGCATAATTGTGCAGCCCGATCACCACCGCGTCATAACGATCGTTCAGCAGCTGAAGCGCCGCCGCAGCCTTGACGCTGTCCAGGGAATAATCAAAGAAATAAACATGCGCATTATAATCCGCACGCATCCGGCGGCTGAGCTCATTATCCCCTGTCAGACCCATGCCCACATAGGCGATCTTTTTCTTCAGGGCCCCCAACGGGAATATCCCCCCATCCTCATTACGCAGCAGCGTAAGCGCATTCTCCGCTACCTGACGCCGCATATCCTTTACTCCTTTATTCAGGTCTTCCGTCAGATGTGCCGTATCCACAAGCTTGCGATCAGCCAGCCCATAATAATATTTGGCATACAGCACCCGTCTGACCCTGTCGTCGATGTCCTTCCACTTTATTTTTTTATTGGTCAGCGCCTCATTGATCTTTGCCACGCTGGCAGCCACATCGCCCGGAAGGCACAGCATGTCATTGCCCGCGATCAAAGACTGAACGGAAGCATCCCCGTCCGGGTAGAATTTTGCTACCCCCTTCATTTCCAACGCGTCTGTAAAGCTTATACCTTCATAATGGAGCTTTTTTCGCAGGAGCTTCGTAACGGTTTTTTCCGAAAGGGAGGTAGCCTGGTTGGGGGTATTGTCGATGGCAGGGATATAAAGATGCGCGATCATGACGCTGCCGACACCCGCTTTGAAAAGCGCTTTAAAGGGATAGAGCTCCAGCGTATCCAGCTCCGGTCTGCTTTTGTTGATCACGGGCAGGTCCAGGTGCGAGTCCACGGATACGTCGCCGTGCCCGGGGAAATGTTTGGCGCAGGCCATCACGCCTTCATCCTGCAGACCCTTCATATACCGGACGCCGTATTGGGCCACCTTCAGCTTGTCCTCTCCAAAGCTGCGGTCATTGATCACAGGGTTGTCAGGGTTGTTATTGATATCCACTACCGGGGCGTAATCCACCTGTATGCCCATCCGCCGGCATTGAGCCCCCACCAGTTTGCCGTACTGGTATATCAGCGAAGGGTCGCTGGTGGCGCCCAGCATCATCTGCCGGGGAAGTCCCGTCACGCTGTCCATCCGCATGCCCAGACCGTTTTCCGCATCGATGCAGAAAAGGAGAGGGGTCTTGGCGATGCCCTGGAAATAATTGATCCTGGCAGCCTGTGCCTGCGGACCTCCCTGGAAAAGACAGATGCCCCCCACATCATATTTTGTGACGGCCGCATTCACCACACTGTCATAAAAGACGGGTTCGTGTGTCGCCGGATCGATGGCAGACATACGTATCACCATCAGCTGGGCGATCTTTTCGTCAGGGGTTAAGGTTCCGAATACGCTGTCTACCCATTTTTTCGCGGAGTCCCGCGATGCAGGCTGACTGAATGCAGCGATGCTGCCCAGCAGCAGAAGAATGATCGATATATGTTTTCTCATACCGGATAAATATCGGTGTTATACCACCTTGCGATTATTCTGTAAATTGCAGCAAATTAAGGTAGAATTGCCAGACATCATTCA
>DASZVM010000784.1:0-14392 GCA_035547295.1 Puia sp.
TATATCGTGAGAAAGAGCAGCGTGCCCCAGCCAGTGATCGCAGGGACCTATATAACCCCACCGGCCGATCACAAACGGGCGATGCTGGTGCTCAACGACGGCCGGCGTGTCGAGCTGGATAAAAGTCCTGATTCGAAGATCAGGCAGGGGGACGTGGAGGTCATGAATGTCGACACCAGTCTGCTGAAATATTCTGCTGCATCGGGGGCCGCGGGGCAGGCGGGTTTTAATACGCTCATTGTTCCCAGGGGAGGGGAGTATAAGGTCGTGCTGGCGGATGGGACCGAGGTCTGGCTGAATGCGGAAACCCAACTGCGTTATCCTGCTCATTTTGGCGGATTGACAAATCGGGAGGTTTTTCTGGAGGCGGGTGAAGCTTATTTCAAGGTGGCGCCGAATGCTCAGCAGCCTTTTGTGGTCAGGACGGGCGGAATGGAGATACAGGTGTTGGGGACGGAGTTCAATATCAACACTTACGAAAAAGAGTATGCGACGACCCTGGTGAATGGATCGGTGCGGGTGAGCGCCGGCGCCGCGGGGACCTTGTTACGGCCGGACCAGCAGGCGGTGTATACCGGAGCAGGGTTTACCAGGATGGATGTGGACGTGGAGCCGTATGTCGCCTGGAGAGAAGGGCAGATGATATTTACAGAGACTCCGCTGGGCGAGGTGATGAACAGCATCGCCAGGGAATATGATTTTGACGTGGAGTTCACGACGCCGCAATTGAAAGGAAAAAAATTTGGCGGAAGGCTCAGAAAGACCCAGCATATCGAAGATATCCTTGCCGTCATCGGCAAGGTGGGGGAAGTCCAGTTCAGCATCAAGGGAAAAACCATCATTGTCGGTGAGGCCCTCTTTAAATAAACATACCGTATAACGGGAAAAATCAACCAAAACTAAACCATCGCTCATGAACAATCTTGTGCATGGGGGGCTCCGCAGCCTGCTCCTGGCTGCGGGAGTCCTTCTTATGCTTTCGGTAAAAGCGCAGGACACGGAAAAACTGGTGTCTCTCCATCTGAAGAATGTTCGTCTTTCGGATGCCGTAAAAGAAGTCAGGAAACAAACGGACATGAACTTTTTTTATAGCGTGGACGACCTGAACAAGTATCCCAATGTCACGATCGATGTCAGCGGAAAGCGGTTGGTTGAAGTGCTGGACATTTTGCTGGGAGGTACGGACATGCAGTATTCCATCGAGAAGAATACGGTGGTCATCAAACGTAAAACAGCAGCGTCTGCGTCTGTCAGGTCCGCGGCGGATTCTACCATCCATATCAGCGGCGTGGTGCTTTCTCCCGGCGGCAGCCCTTTGTCCGGGGCCAGCGTGATGGATATGGTCTCCGGCAGATCTGCCATTACGGATGCAAACGGTAAATACGCGCTTCCGGTGCGTCATCGCGCCGTGCTGAAGATCACTTATATAGGGATGAAGCCCCAGCAGGTGACTGTCCGCGCGGAGGGGACGGAGGCCGTGACGCAGAATGTCCGCATGCAGACGGCCCCCGCGGAGATGGGTGAAGCGGTGGTGACAGGCTATCAGACCATCCGGCGGAGCGAGATGGTGGGTTCTGCGAATACGGTGAACCGTAAGGACCTTTTTTATGACGGTACGAATACGCTGGAGCAGATGCTGCAGGGTAAGTTGCCGGGGGTGGTGATCTCCAATCAAAACGGGGAGATCGGTACGCGGCAGAAAGTAAGGGTGCGGGGCACCTCTACCTTACTGAGCAACCAGGAGCCCGTGTGGGTGGTGGATGGTATCATACAGGAGGACCCCATACCATTTAATGCACAGGCATTGAATGACCTCGGGAATAATTTCGATATGGTCAGGAATTACATCGGCAATGGGATCGCCTGGCTCAATCCCAACGATATCGAGGATGTCACGGTGCTGAAAGATGCTGCTGCAACGGTGCTGTATGGTGTAAAGGCTGCCAATGGCGTCATCGTGATCAAGACGAAAAAAGGGAAGCAGGGGCGTATGTCCGTGAACTACAGCGGCGGGATGGCCATCACCGAGCGGCTGAATTACGACCGGCTGAACCTGATGAATTCGAAAGAGAGGATCGACGTGTCCCGGGAGATCTATGAGCAGCGGCTGCTGGGCCCCCGCGAAACCACTGCGGTGGGGTATGAGCATGCCCTGGACCTGTATCTGAATAAACAGATCAGCTATGACGAGTTCAACAGCATGGTCAGGCAGATGGAGGTGCAGAATACGGATTGGATGGGAATATTGTACCGTACGCCACTCAATCACAACCATAGCCTGAGCATTTCAGGCGGCACCGATAAGCTCACTTATTATGCATCCGTCTCCGGAAGCGAGCGGCTGGGGACGGCCAAAGGCAATGATTCCCGGCTCCTGAGCGCCTCCCTCAACCTGGATGCCAGGCTGAATGATAAGATCACTGTCAGCATAAGATTAAACACGAATTATACAAAGACAAACGGATTTTTTACGACCGACCCTTTTACGTATGCCCAGGAGACCAGCCGTGCCATCCCTGCTTTTGATGCACAGGGTAAGCCGGCGTTCTATGATCTCTATAACAACGGGGAATATTACAAGTTCAATATCCTGAACGAACTGGCGGAGACGGGCAACACCAATGACCAGCGCAGCTATAACGGCAATGTCAATCTGAGCTATAACATCCTGCCCGGTCTGCGGTTTGAGAGCTTGTTCGGCGCGACTTCCACCAATGCCGTGGGAGAAGCCTATGCATCGGAATACAGCTATTACGTCAGCTCCAGGTTCCGTCACTATCAATACGGGAAATACAACGTTGGAGATAAGGAATATCAACAATCCTATCTGCCGCACGGCGGCGAGTTCAACTCCACGGAGAACCGCAACAGCACCATCACGTGGAGGAATAGCCTGGCGTATAACAAACTGTGGGGCCGTCACCGCTTTGGCGCCCTGGTGGGGGAAGAAACGCGCAGCGTAAAGCAAAACGGCGTATCCACGAGGGACTTTGGCTATTTCCCCGACAGGGGCAGGAATATCACCTTACCTCCGAGAACGATCAACTACAATGGCGTAACCCCCAATCCCATATATGATAGCATGGGAACGGTGATCCTCGACAGGCTGTCCAATTTCCTTTCTTACTATGGTAGCCTGACCTATTCGTATGACGAGCGGTATGTATGGACGGGCAGTCTGCGTTCGGATGCTTCCAACCGGTTTGGACAGGACAAGCGGCATCGTTTTTTGCCGGTGTGGGCCACGGGAGTACGCTGGAACGTCCACAACGAACCCTGGATGCAGGATCAGCATTGGGTCAGCGAGCTGAACCTTCGCGCCTCCTATGGCTGGCAGGGGAATGTGGCTGAGAACTTCGGACCGGACCTGATCGCCCAATTGCCATCCAGGGTGGTAAATCCCACGACAGGGGAGTATGAGCTGACGATCAAGACGCTGCCTTATGCCGACCTGCGATGGGAGAAGACCAAGACGGTCAACCTGGGTCTCGATCTCGGTTTTGCAAAAAACCGTTTTATCATGTCCCTGGAATATTATCACAAACGGACGGAGGATATGATCATCTATAAGGATATCCCCGTGTCTTATGGCACGCCTTCTCTACCCGTGAATGCCGGAACGATGTTCAATAAGGGTTTGGAGCTGACGGTCAGCGGCTCCCTGGTGCGAAGTAAAGACTTTGTGTGGAATATGTCGTTGAATACTTCCCGGAATTCGAATTCGCTGAACACGCAGGTGGAGAACACGAATACCTGGCAGACGGCGGCAGCAGGACAATGGTATAAGAAAGGGTATGCGGTTACCTCGTTCTGGGTATGGCCTTTGCAAGGATTGGACCCTACCAATGGGTATCCCATATTCCACATACCTACCAAGGCGGAAAACCCCAATATCGAAAACGATCCTACCACCTATCTGAAGTATGCCGGAAAGCTGGACCCCGACTTTCAGGCAGGGATCTCCAGCACGATCCGGTATAAATGGCTGACCCTGTCCACTTCCTTTACCTGGCAGCAGGGCGGCAAGAAACTTTTGTATAAAATGTTCAATCTGCCGGAAGGGCAGCTGCCCAGCGCATATTCCAACCTGCCCAGGGAGTTTGCAAACAGGTGGAAGCAGCCCGGGGATGAGAAAAAGACAAATATCCCCAGCATCCCCTCGCTGATGTACTATCCGGCCGCTAATAATTACTATCCTCCGTATATGCTTGGCATACCGAATGGCGACCCCGTCGGGCTGGAGTACGTGTATGACATGTACAATTATTCGGATGCCAGGGTAGTAAGCGCCTCGTTCCTGCGGTGCAACAACATTTCACTGACCTACAATGTGCCGGAGAAGCTGTTGCGGAACACGTTGAAAAATGTCTCCCTGACCGCCGCGGTAGCCAATCCCTTTATCATTGTAAGCAAGGATTTCAAAGGCATGGACCCTGAGGTAGCTACGGGCAACCAGCCCATACCGCGGGTATATTCGGCTATTTTAAATGTAAGTTTCTAAAGATACTGATATGAACAAGCTATATACTATCATAATAGGAGCCATGCTCTTCCTGGGCTTACCGGGATGCAGCAAACATTTCCTGGATGAGAATAGCCAGGACGAGGTAAAACCTGCCACGGTCACCGAGCTGCAGGAGCTGCTGATGGGTTCTGTTTATCCGGCGGGTCAGGTGCATACGAGCTTTCAGGCCTACCTGGACCTGATGACGGACGACGTGACCAGCAATTTCAATCCCGATCCGGGGAACCAGACATTGTACAATGACTATGCGGCGCCGTTTACCTGGCGGTCGGACATGTTTGAAGCCATGACGACGGCAGGAACGCCGAACGATATAGATACGTACGAGCATTATTTCCGCAGGATAATGGGCTGCAACGCCGTGCTCGACCTGATCGATAAGGTAAGAGGCGACGATGGTGACAGGGAGAACGTACGGGGACAGGCGCTGGCGATGCGGGGGTATTTTTATTTTATGCTGGTGAATTTATTCGGTCAGCCTTATAATGCGAAAGGAGTGGATATTTCCAAAAGCCCGGGTGTCGAGATCATCCTTTCTTCCACCGTGAAAGATGACTATCCTGTACGGGCATCCGTGGAAAAAGTTTATCAGCAGGTGGAGGATGACCTGTTAAAGGCGCTGCCCCTGATCGAGCAGTATGGGACGAATAACAACAAGTTCAAGGTGACGGATATGTTCATATATACGCTTTTGTCCCGCATGTACCTGTACATGGAAAAATGGGACGAAGCGCAGCAATATGCCACCAAAGGATTGCAGCGTAATCCCGCACTGGTAAACCTGGCCGGCATACCCTATCCAGGCGCATATTCCGACCCTGCGACAAGTGTGTATAGCATCAATAGCAAGGAAGCTATCTGGTTCGGATATGCGACGGTCATGTCCGAATATTATTACTGGAACCAGATACGGCAGTATGGGCCTATCCCTTATTGTCCTTCGCAGGACCTGCAAAGTAAATATCAGTTTACGAGAACGAATGCTACGAACAGGGGCGACCTGCGCATGCGGTATTTTTATTACTGGGATTATGAGGATTATGACTGGACGATATACAAGCCTATCTATGGGGCCAGGATCGACCAGTCGCCCAGCGGGACCATCAAGGGAATGCGTGTGGCCGAACTGTATCTCAACCGGGCCGAGAGCTATATCCAGCAATACCTGAAGAATGGGGATGAGTCGATGCGGACTGCCGCCCTGGCGGACCTGAACTTCCTGCGCTCCAACCGGTTTGACACGCGCAATGTACCCTATGTAAACGTGGATACCAGCGGTCAGGGACTCCTGGACTTCTGCAGGGATGAGCGGCGGCGGGAGCTGGCCTTCGAAGACCATCGCTGGTTCGATCTGCGGCGGTATGGCATGCCGGAGATCCATCATGTTTTTCAGATGAATGCCAGCCAGACCCCTACGGATTATGTGCTGCACCAGGGCGACAATCGTTATGTGCTGCCCATACCCCGTTCCGTATTGTTGAAAAACCCCGCCATGCAGCCCAACCCTTAACACATTAAACAGATGAACATGAATAAGCTGATATATATGCTGTCTGTCGCGCTGTTGTCCTGGGGGATGACAGGATGCAAAAAAGAAGCAAAGCTGACGCCTTCGACGAAGCCGGAGGATGTATATAGCGAACATACGTTGCCGCAGGGGAATCACCCTTATGATGCAGACATCCAGCAGCTGTATGATAAGTACAAAACTCTTTTCCTGTATAAGTATGTTCCTCACGACCTGTATTTTAATATCGACCAGGACCTGGGTGGCACCTATGACACGGCGGCCGACAAGGTGACCAAGCCGGGATATTTCGACGTGCCTGCGGACCAGGCGTACGTCGGCCAGCAGCTGGACCTGGTAAAGCAGCTTTGGCTGAGCTACTACCCGGATTCCCTGCTGAAAAAAGGCTTGCCCCCTAAAGTGTACCTGGTAGACAGCTTTTATTTTGCTTACAGCGGTCCCGGCAAACCCCTCGATAACTGGCCGACGATGACCGATGTTTTTGCAGGAACCGATTATATCCTTTTTGCCTGGGGCGGAGCCCGTATCCTGGATATTACCGCTGCAGATAAATATGCATTAAAAGGGCAGATGAATACGGCTTTTCTGGGTTTTGCCCGTAAACAGGGGGCTGTCAAAGTCACGCCGGCCTTTGCGGTGGTCGCCGATTATTCGATATTGAATTGGTCCAATCAGTATGAACAGGGAGTGCTCTATATCGATCAGTTTGGAAATACCCCCGAAAAGGATTGGGACTCCTATGTGACGGCCATCGTATCGAATTCCTACGATGTGCTGACCTCTCCGGGAAATATATTGGACCCGGACGTGGATACCAAGGGGGCTATCAAAAAAAGATATGATATCGTAATAGACTATTTCAAAACCACATTTGGCGTAGACCTCCAGGCCATCGGTAATGCAGGATTATAGTAAACAGATATATGGAAGAACCAATCGTAAAAGTAGAAAGGCTGTCGCACCGGTATAGCTCCCAATGGGCTATCCGGGACATCGACTTCGAGATCACAAAGAATGGGATCTATGGTTTGCTGGGTTCCAATGGGGCCGGGAAATCCACCACTATGAACATCATGTGCGGGGTGCTGAAACAGACGGAAGGGAATGTGTATATCAGGGGCATCGATATACGGGAGAACCCGGTGGAGGCAAAACGTCATATCGGGTTCCTGCCGCAGAAGCCGCCGTTGCATGCTGACCTGACGGTGGAAGAGTACCTGAAATATTGCGCAAGGCTGAGACACATCCCGTCGCGGGAGATGGAAAAGGCGATCACGGCTGTAATGGAACGTTGCGCCATCGCTCATTTTCGCCGCCGGCTGATACGGAATTTGTCCGGGGGATATCAGCAACGGGTGGGTATTGCCCAGGCTATCATCCACAACCCGGAGTTTGTCGTGCTGGATGAGCCGACGAATGGGCTGGATCCCAACCAGATCATAGAGATCAGGGGGCTTGTCAAAGAGATCGCTGCCCAGCGGACGGTGATCCTTTCGACCCATATCCTCTCTGAGGTGCAGGCTACCTGTGATTATATCCGGATGATCGAGCAGGGCAGGGTCGTGTTTGCGGGTACGGTGGATGAATTTGACAATTACATCGTTCCCAATACGCTGATCGTCTCTATGATCTCGATGCCTTCTGCCGGGGAGCTGCGCAGCATACCCGGTGTCGTGGGTGTGGAGGAGCTGGGGGGACCGAAGTACAGGCTGAAGTTCTCCGACGGACAGGATGTAAAGGAAAGGGTGGTGGAGACCAGCGTCGCCAGGGGCTGGCGGCTTACGGAGATCTTTGCGGAGAAGAGCTCGCTGGATGCCATTTTTGCTGAATTATCGAAAAAATAAATTGAAGAAATGAAGACTGTATATACGATAGCGCGAGCGGAACTGCAAACCTTGTTCTATTCACCCGTAGCCTGGCTGATCCTCGTCATATTTACTTTCCAGGTGAGCATGGGTTTCTCTGCAACGACGGAAAGCTGGGTATTGTATTATGCCCAGGGGTATAAGATGGGAGGTATCTCGATGGATATCTTTTCCAATCAGCAGTATGGTGTCTTTACCAACGTGCTGGGGTATATGTACCTGTATATCCCTTTGCTCACCATGGGATTGATGAGCCGGGAATTTGCCAGCGGCTCGATCAAGCTGCTGTATTCCTCTCCTGTGACGAACGGCCAGATCATCCTGGGGAAGTTCTTATCGATGATGATCTATGCACTGATGCTGATAGCGATCCTGCTGGTATACGTAATTACGCACTGGTTCCTCATCCCCTCTTTCGAACTGCCCGCGGTGCTGATGGGCCTTCTGGGCATCTATCTGCTGATCTGCGCATATGCGGCCATCGGTCTGTTCATGTCCAGCCTGACGTCTTACCAGGTGGTGGCTGCGATGGGCGCCCTGGCCATCCTGGCCGTATTGAACTACATCGGCGGGGTATGGCAGGATATTTCATTTGTACGTGATATCACCTATTGGCTCTCCATTTCAGGCAGGGCAGGCTGGTTTCTTATGGGGCTGTTCAGCAGCGAAGACTTCCTTTACTTTATCATCGTGGTGACATTGTTCCTCACCCTGGCCACCTGCCGTCTCCAGGCTGCACGGCAAAAAAGCCGCTGGACGGCATCCATATGGAAGTATGTGGGGATGGTCGCTATCGCGATGCTGTTGGGATATGCTACTTCACGTCCCATGCTGAAGACGTACTATGATGCGACGGCCACAAAATACAATACGCTTACACCCAACAGTCAGAAAGTGATCAGTGAGCTAAAGGGCGGTCTGACGATCACCACCTATACGAATATGCTGGACGATGCTCATCTGTGGATCGGCGTACCCAGGGCCTTTAACCAGGACCTCGACCGGTTTAAACAATACCTTCGATTCAAGCCCGGGATAAAAATGAAATATGTCTATTATTATGACTCAGTGCACAATTCCGGGCTGGCTGCCCGCTATCCGGGTCTGACGGACAAGCAGCGTATGGAGAAGATGCTCGATATCTATGGTATGAAGGAGGGACTGGTGAAGTCCCCGGAGGAGATCAGAAAGGAGATAGACCTCTCCGGCGAAGGCAATGTCTTTGTGCGTTCCATCAGGCGGGAAAGCGGCGAACAGACTTTTCTCCGGGTGTTCGACGACCAGATGATCCTGCCGGGAGAGACGGAGATCACGGCTGCGTTGAAACGGCTCACCATGCATCTTCCAAAGGTCGGCTTTCTCCAGGGGCATGGAGAGCGGGACAATCACAGACAAGGGGACAGGAACTACAACCGGTTTGCACAGGATAAACCATTCCGGTACTCACTCGTCAACCAGGGTTTTGATGCGACGGATGTAACGCTGGAGAAGGAGGTGCCGGCCGATGTCAATATCATCGTCATCGCAGACATGAAGAGCAACATGTCGGAGGTTGAAAAAGCCAACCTGGATAAATATATCGCCAGGGGCGGGAATATGCTGATAGCGGGAGAGACCCGACGGCAGCACGCCATGGACGAGCTGGTTGAGCCGCTGGGTGTACACTTCGTCCCTGGAACATTGGTGCATCCCACCGACAATTACCTGGCGGACTTTACTATGTCAAAGCCGACAAAGGAAGCAGGGGATATAAGCTATATCTATCAGCAGATGTATAAAAGCAAACGGGTGGTGACGATGCCGGGCGCCGTCGGTCTGGAGTATACGAAGGACAAGGGATTTGACGTGACCATGTTGTTCAGGTCGGATTCCGCCGGCTGGAATGAGGTGGAGACGACGGATTTTATCGACGATACGGCAAGATTGCATCCTGCTGCCGGCGAGGTGCAGAAGGCCTATGCCACAGGACTCGCTTTGTCCAGGAAGGTGGGAGGAAAGAGGCAGAAGATCGTGATCCTTGGAGATGCGGACTGTATCAGCAATGGGGAGATCAGCATCAGCAGGAATGGGGTGCCGGCTTCGAATTACTCTGTCATAATGGGTGCTTTTTACTGGATGTCGGATAATGAGGTGCCCATCGACGTACGGAGACCTCCCTTCCTGGACGACAAGATAAAGCTGGATAAAGATAGCATGGGTACTTTGAGGATACTGCTGATGTGGGTATTCCCGGGTATCCTGGCTTTATGCGCCATCCTGTTATGGATCAGGAGGAGAGGAAGATAAAAAGTATCAATATGGCTTTTATCATAGACAAGCAGACAATGGACGACCTGAATATCCTGGGCAGACACTGGGGCGGGTCAGTCTTTCACTTGTTCAATACGACACAGACCAGGGGAGGCGCTCAGATACTGGAAGAGATGTTTCAATACCCCCTGGCGGATGAGGATAAGATCAGGCGGCGGAGCGGGATCCTGCAATATTTTCAGAAGAAACAGCCGGCTTTCCCTTTCAGGAACGAGGTATTCGATGTCATCGAACATTACCTGGAAAATACGGATGAGCGGACCATGCTTGCAGCGGAGGAGGATACGTTACAGCGGAAGCTGCGTGGTTTTGTGGGGGCGGACGTTGAGCTTGATCAGCTGCATAAGGGGGTGCTTTCGTGTATCGAGGTGTTCCATGGTCTTTATGATCTTTTGATCGGGCTGGATGCAGAACATACGGCGCATGCCTTTCAGGGGGAGGTCAGAGAGATGCAGGCGTTGTTGTCGGATGCTCAGCTTGCCTGGATGTATGAGGAGAAAGGAGTTAAAAAACTGGTGTATGCCGCTGTAGCAAAGTACGACAAGGTACTCCGCTTTGCAGCCAGGGACAAGATAAAGCGGCTGCTGCGTCACATCTACCATCTGGACGTATATATATCTGTTGCCCGGGTGGCCGCCGGCAAAGGTTTTGCGTTCGCTGAAGTTTTAGAAGAGAATACGCTCTCGATAAATGGTATGTATCATCCCTTGCTGACCGGCGCTGTACCAAATGATATGCACGTGGACAAGAATAGCAGCGTCGTGTTCCTTACGGGAGCTAATATGGCGGGCAAGTCCACCTTTATGAAAACTTTTGGCATCGTAGTGTACCTGGCCCATATGGGATTCCCCCTGCCGGCAAAGAGCATGACCTTTTCCGTGCGCAGCGGCATGTTCACCACCATCAACCTGACGGACAACCTGAATATGGGGTACAGCCATTTTTATGCGGAGGTCCTCCGGCTCAGGAAGGTGGCGGAGCAGGTGGGGCGTACGGAGAACCTCATCGTTATTTTTGACGAGCTGTTCCGGGGCACCAATGTAAAGGACGCTTATGATGCAACCGTGGCCGTCACGGATGCTTTTGCCGAAAAAAGGAATTGCACGTTCGTTATTTCCACGCATATCATCGAGGCAGGAGAGGTATTACGGGAGAAATGCGGCAATATCAATTTTGTCTATTTCCCTACTGTAATGAATGGCAATGTCCCTGTCTATACTTACCGGCTGACGCCGGGGATCACCAATGACCGGCACGGTATGATGATCGTCCAAAATGAGGGGATCGTTGGGATTGCCGGGCAACGGCAGCCGGCAACCGGTGTTTCGGGTTTTGCGGTGGACAGGCAGACGCTGGAAGACCTTAATCTGCTGGGGAAGTATAAGGGGAGCTCCATCTTCAGCTTATTCGATCATACGCACACCCGGGGCGGGGCGCAGCTGCTGGAGTCGATGTTCCTTCACCCGCTGACGGAGGCGGAAGCGATCAATACCCGCAGCAGCGTATTCCAATATTTTCAAACAAAGGCCGTCCGGTTCCCCGTGAGCAGGGAGCTTTGCGATGAGGTGGAGCATTATCTCACCAGCGCAGGCAGCAGCAGCCTGACAGGGACGGCGGTGATGATGGGAAGAAAAAGGTTATTGCGGGACATTGCATCCGACAAGGAATATGAGATGATACATACAGGGATCTTATCCCTGATCAGGTGCATGCATCTGCTGAATGATCTTTTTACTGATCTTGGCTCAGGCGTCTTTGACTATCCCTACCGGGAGACCATCCGGGAGGTGAAAGAGATCTTTAACAGCGCCGGGATGAAGAAGGTGCTGGCAGAACGGGGGACGGCCAGGCTGTCTTTTGGAAAAGTTGTCCGGTATGACCACCTGTTGCGGCACGTCTATCCGGGCAGGTTGAGAAGGGTCATGCAGGTGATGTACGAGGTCGATGTGTACACGACGGTGTCACGGATCGCAGAAGAGCGTAACTTCTCCTATGCGTGGGCCACCCCCTTTGTAGAAGGGGAAAGCCGGATAGATATGATCAATCTGTATCACCCCCGGCTGCCGGGGGCTGTAGCCAATACCGTCCGTACGGATCATATGCGTAATGTGATCTTTCTGACAGGGGCCAATATGGCGGGCAAATCCACTTTTATGAAATCCTTTGGCATCGCCCTGTACCTGGCGCACATGGGGTTCCCTGTCGCGGCGGAGGGAATGATGTTCTCCGTGCAGGACGGCATGTATACGTCCATCAATGTTCCGGATGACCTGGACAAGGGTTTTAGCCATTTCTATGCGGAGGTGCTCCGGGTTAAGCATGTGGCGGAGGAGCTCAGCCGGGGCAGGAACCTGGTGGTCATCTTTGACGAGCTGTTCAAGGGCACCAATGTGAAGGATGCGTATGATGCTACCGTGGCTGTGACGGAGGCCTTTGGTGCCAACAGGAATGCAAGTTTTATCGTTTCCACCCATATCACGGAGGCAGGTGGTACATTACAGGAGCGCTGCCCCAACATGAAATTCGTTTATTTCCCCACGATCATGGAAAATGGGACGCCCAGGTATCCTTATAAGTTAAAGGAAGGTATATCCGGCGACAGACATGGGATGATGATCATTGCAAATGAAGGGGTCATCGACATTATCAGGGGGAGGGTCATGGCAGGGCAAAAGCCATGATCATGCCGGCCTATACTCCATGCTCCAGGATCTCTTTGACGCGCCGGGCCACGATGTCCACCTGGGCGGGCCGCAGCAGGACGACACCGATCAGCAGTCTGTCGTTGTGATTGCCGGCGACGATGCTGGGATTACCTTCTTTCAGCGATTTGAGCACGTCTTTGGGCGTGAGCTTTATTTTTTCCCTGTCCCAGTCGACTGCGAGACTTGGGAGATGGTACAGGTTGTTATCAATCTGTTAGGTTATGCAGCTGGAATACCGTCGATAGATCGGCTACGCCTTCTTCCTGCAGGATGCGGACCATTGTCCGGAATGGAGCCGTGTTACCCGCCAGGTTAGAGAAATAGACGACGCTCCATTCATCTCCCGGCAGCTGGACCACGAAATTGGCAAATCCGCAGGTGCTGCCGGAGTGGAAGAGGATGAGGGGAGATGCGTCTGTTATAAACCATCCTCCCGCATAATAGCTGTCCGGCATACCTGCGATGGGCATGCGCAGACGCCGCAGGATAGGAGGCAGGCGCAGCAAAGTACCTTTCTGCAGGGCCCTTATCCATTTGGAGTAGTCGACGAGGGATGTATATACGCCTCCATCTCCTTTGGTGGCGCTGGTGACACTTTGGTCGGCGGGGTAGCCCATGGCGCGGTCGTCGATGGGGTGTCCGTCCTCATATACGGTGGAATGATCCATGTGCAGGGGGGAGAAGATCTTTTCACGTATAAAGGCGGCAAATGGCTGATGGGATGCTCTTTCAATGATCAGCGCCAGCAGACAGAAGCCGGAATTGCTGTAGCGGAACCTGGCGCCGGGTGGGAAATAAGTGGAGTCATGGGTGCTCAGCAGCTGTAGTACGTCGGCATCCAGAACCTGCCGGGTCTGGCTGTCGGGGATGAGCCATTCATAGTCCGGCAGGCCGGAAGTATGGGTGAGCAGATGGCGGATGAGGACCGTATGACCTATATGCGCTGGCAGTTCGGGCAGCCAGCGGCTGAGGGGATCGTCGAAGGATAGAATACCTTCTTTTTCCAGGAGGAAAATGCCCATGGCCGTAAATTGTTTGGTGACGGAGGCCATACGGAAATTGCTGGCGGTGTCCAGCGGTGTGCCGGTGGTCTTGTCGGCGAGGCCGGTCACGTTGCGATAGAGGATGAGACCTTTTTTTTCTATAGACACGGCAAAGCCTGGTCCACCGGAAGGGTTGGCGTGGAAGAGGGAGTCCAGCCGGGTGGTGAGACGGGTTTGGGGGAAGGCGCCAGTGCTGACGAACAACAGACAAAGAAGGAGAAATTTATGCATAGGTTAAAGGTATTAAAAAAAGCCGCCTGCCAGATGACAGACGGCCGCAGGGGAGATACACACCCAGGGAAAGACAAACTAACTATTGCCCCTGCTTTACTTTTTCTATAGACACCGGTACCAGCCCGTGCGCCTCTTTATGCGTATTGATAACAGCATCGGCATCGGGTGCCTGTGACAGGCAT
>DASZVM010000785.1:0-3899 GCA_035547295.1 Puia sp.
ATTGCCGATGCCGCCGACGACAGGCATATTTTGCCCAACTTATACAATGAAGGGCTCCGTTATATCCAGGCAGTAAAAAGGAAGATGGGACGCCAGGGCGTACCCGCGTCGATGATCGACGATTGGTTTGATACAGGAATGACAGACAACCCTTTTTATAACCGGCCACCTGTAAGGCTGCATATCATACGGCCCGACGTTCCCCTGGGAGGAGGCCCGGACGGCCTCAGCTTTGACCCGGCCGTGATGCAGGAAATGCTGGCAAAAGGAGAGCAGGCCATGGCAGCCCATCTGGCGTTAACAGTCCTGTAATAAGTATGAATGGTAAAAAAATCACTGACGGCGGTGCAACATTTTACGAAAGGATACGTACTTTTATACGAAGATTATCGTAATTGTTGTCCTGTAAAAAATAATTACCATGTCTGTTAACCTTTCGCGCGCTTATCGCGTCATAGCTGTTGTAATCATCGTCGGCGTGGCTTTTTCCACGCTGGCCTGGTCGGGAGGTCATCATGCCGGGACCGCAGCTCAACCGGACAGGGACACGATCCCATCCCATCATAAGCCCAGGCAGGAGGGGAAAGCGTCAAAGCCCCGGCACAGGATGCCTGAGGGCAGGGTGGCCAGAGAGCTGGATCTTCGGATCGATGAGGAAGAACCCATGTACCTGACAGACATCGATGGACTGGATGATATGGACGTCCGTCTCAACCTGGAGGACCTGAAGGGGCTGAATGCCAGGATAGAAGCAGACGTATTAAAAAATGCAGATGTCTGGAAGACCCTGGAAGACCTGAGGGACCTGGATGAACTGGACCGGCTTGCCATCCACGATGAAGATCTCGAGGAATTGAAGGACCTCAACATCGATGAGGATATATTGAACGAGCTGCATGATCTGAAGAAAGAAATGGATGAGCTCAGGGAAGAGCTTGGCGACAAAGTGTCCGGGAAAGTGGATGATGAGCGGATACAGGCGGCGGTAAGACGTGTGGTCGAGGCGGTGAAGATGGAGATACCCCGGGTCCGCAGGGAAGTGGAAAAGGCTATAGCCTTTTACCAGGACCAGGACGGCCAGCGCCAATGGCAGTGACCCGGGTGACCGGATGCCGGCTGATGAGCTGTATGGAAAAAAGTCCGACAGGCATCTAAGACAAATTGTGAAGGCTAAACATCAACATAGATCTTAAGCCTCATGTGTAGTAGAAAAACGGGACTGTTCCCAGTCCTGTTTTTTTTATGTACTTAGGGCCCATCATTGCATGAAAGGATGATCTGTCAGCTGGCTTGCATCAGCCGCAAAAGAGGATATTCTGAATTATCGAAGTCAGAATCTGAATCCGAACCCAGCGCTTCGGGGAGGAATTCCACATTGACCTTTACAGAAGTCTTTTCTTTAACAGTAATATTCGGACGTTTACAGGGTTGATAACCTTTTTTATCAAACTGTACGGTCACCTGTGCAGCGGGTAATTGTGCAAACCGGTAATAGCCATCGGCATTTGTCGTCACTTCCCGGGAGTTATTGGTGCCGGGAACAAGGGCTGAGACGGTCACGCCCGACAAAGGCTTTTTCGTAACGGCATCCGTGACATAGCCATGGAGAATACCTTCCACCTTTCCATTACCAGTATTTGCTTTGGCGCATAACGCCAGGGGAAATATCAGCATCAGCAGCAGCCATTTCTCAAGTTTTCTCATAGAAGTAAGTTGTATAGATCCAATGACCCCTTCGAATTTAATTCTTTTCCCGGACTTTTGCAAATCATGCGTTATAATACCTATTTACCCGCACCTAGGACTCGCCGAGATCGATCTCCGTATTGTCCCCGATATTCAGGCTGCGGGATTCCCCCTTCACTTCCGTATCGCTGCCGATGAGGCTATGCGTAAGCACGATATCGTACAGGTCCGCAAAGCTCCCGATGATAGAGTCCTTGATAATGGAATAGTTCACCCTTGTTTTTTCCCCGATGGCCACATTGGGGCCCACGATGGAATTACGTATATCACAGCCGGGAGCGATGCTGACAGGCTGTATGATGATGGTGTTCTCGAACTGATGATCGGGGGCTATCGTGCCGCCGAACTTCTTTAGCAGCTTGGCATTGGATTCCAGCAGGGTTTCCTTCTTCCCGCAATCGAACCAGTTCTGCACCCGGAAAGACTGGAATTTCACGCCGCTGCGGATCATACATTCAATGGCATCCGTCAGGTTATATTCCCCATAGCTGGTAAGCTGATTGCGGATATTATTCTCCAGACAGCTAAAAAGAGTGGCCGTCTCACGGATGCGATAGACCCCCACCAGCGCCATATTCGACTTTGGTATCTGGGGTTTCTCCACCACCCGCTCGATGCTTCCATCGTCCTCCAGCTCTGCCACGCCGAAATTCCGGGGATCGTCCACCCGCTTGATACCAAGCAGGCTGCCCGGTCTTCCCAGCACTTCCTTTACGTCATATTCACAGATGGTGTCGCCAAGGACGATAAAGACCTCGTCGTCCCCCACGATGCTTTTGGTGAGGAGCACCGCATGGCCGATGCCATGACGTTCGTTCTGAACGACAAAATGCGCATTGAGCTGCGGATATCTCTGTTTGACGAAATCCTGTATCTTCTCCCCCAGATAGCCTACGATAAAGATAAATTCGTCGATCCCGGCCTCCAGGAGCTGGTCGACAATGATAGACAGAATGGTCCTCCCTGCAAGTGGTATCAGCGCCTTAGGTTGTGTGTATGTGTGCGGTCGTAATTTGGTGCCAGCGCCTGCTACTGGAATGATGGCTTTCATCCGTATGTATTTTAAAACGAACCTTACCGTCCCAGACGGACGTCGGGGCTCGTTGGAAATCTCTCCGGCCAAACGAACCGTGGCTCGTTAGGGCGTGTGAAAATAGTGAATTTTATTTTCCCGGCCCCATTTACATTTTTGGACATATATGCCAATATTGTAGTCTGATAGCCGTAAATTTGCGCCATGAAAAAAGATACCTTAATATTTGATCTCATACAAAAAGAGCTGGAGCGCCAACGTCATGGTATTGAACTGATAGCCTCGGAAAACTTCACTTCCTTGCAGGTGATGCAAGCCATGGGCACCGTGCTTACGAACAAATATGCCGAGGGCTACCCCGGTAGAAGGTATTATGGCGGCTGCGAGATCGTAGATCTCGTGGAACAGGAAGCCATCGACAGACTGAAAAAGATCTTTAACTGCGAATATGCCAATGTGCAACCGCATAGCGGCGCACAGGCAAATGCATCCCTGCTGCTGGCCCTCCTGCAGCCCGGCGATACCATCCTCGGTCTGGACCTCAGCATGGGTGGCCATCTCACACACGGGTCACCCGTAAACTTCTCCGGTAAGCTTTACCGTCCCGTATTCTACGGTGTCAAAAAAGAAGATGGCAGGGTGGATTACGACATGATGGAAAAGGTTGCAAAAGCAGAGAAACCCAAGGTCATCATCTGCGGCGCCTCTGCCTACAGCCGTGACTGGGATTATGCCCGTATCCGCAAGATCGCCGACGAGGTTGGCGCTTTTGTCATGTGCGATATGGCGCACCCCGCCGGCCTCATCGCCAAGGGCCTGCTCAGCAGTCCTTTCGAGCATTGCCATTTTGTAACTTCCACTACGCATAAG
Organism: Puia sp.; assembly: GCA_035547295.1. Taxonomy (GTDB): domain Bacteria; phylum Bacteroidota; class Bacteroidia; order Chitinophagales; family Chitinophagaceae; genus Puia. Next base: position 3,650 of record DASZVM010000785.1, read on the forward strand.
ACTTTGAGAGGTCCCCGCGGAGGTATCATCCTCATGAAAAAGGACTTCGACAACCCTTTTGGTCTGAAGGACGTGAAAGGGAATATCCGGCCTATGAGCAACCTCATCGACATGGCAGTATTCCCCGGCACACAGGGGGGACCGCTGGAGCATGTCATTGCCGCAAAAGCCGTAGCTTTCGGAGAGATCCTGTCGGATGAATTCACCGCCTATGCAAAACAGATCATCGCCAATGCCCAGGCCATGTCAA
>DASZVM010000786.1:0-3844 GCA_035547295.1 Puia sp.
TAAAGCTGGTGTAGAACAGCTCGTTCTCAAAGATGATAGTGGCGGGGCTGAGCAGATATACCAGGGTCAGCAGCAAGGGAAGATATGGGTGACGGGTAACTTTTTTCAGGATCCCCAGCAGCAGCCATGCATTCAGGAGGGTGAAGATCTTAAAGATCACCTGAAATGCAACAGGGGCGGCACTTCCAGCCACCTTTAACACTATCCCCAAAAAAAGATTGAACATCGGGGGCTGCGTATGGTCATACCAGATCCCCTGCAGCAGATGCTCTTTTAGCGTAATCACATCCAGGTATTGCCAGTAGCGGTAAAGCGCCGTCTGATCCATGTCGATAGGGACAAAGGCAACGAGTATCCGCGACAGGATAAAAACCGCCAGCAGCACCAGACCATCGTTATGAAAAAATGTTTTCTTCATGGCGGGGAATTAGTGGGCGCCGGCCCGGGATATCCTCATCACCGGGGTCAGGGGATTGAGAAGGTTAACAACCTGTATGCCCGGCGAATGCATGAGGGAATCCATGTATCCGAGATTGCCGCTGCTGTGCATCATGCTTCCCTCCGTGAACAAATATATTTTATTACCCTTGTCCAGACAGGTGTGGATACGGGCGTTGAGCGCAGCGACCTTCTCAGGCTCCGCGGGGACGGGTGTGATGTAGGAATGCGTATAATAGGTAAGGAAATCGTCCAGCAGCCAGGGATCGTGGAGGATGACGATATCCCCTGGTTTAGAAAGGTACCTGACATCCCTGATCTTGATATAAACGCTGTCGTTATTTATATCCTTCATCCAGTGGATGCTGCCAAAATAATTTACTATCAGCAGCAGAACGGTAAGCACCAAGGGTACCAGGTAGAATTTTCCCGTGAACCGCAAAGGGGGCAGCAGGTGATTGGCGCCCAGCAGGAGGATCCAGAGCGTCGCCGTCTGCGGGATCCAGAATTCCAGGTTCTCCGGCATCCAGAAAAAGAAGAAAGAGGTATAGATCACCAGGAACATGGCCAGGGGAATGAACAGGTGACCGTATTTGCCAAAGACCGTGCGGGCGTTGATCAGGACGCGGACCAGCAGGAAGAGCAGGATGGCCAGCAGGACGACCGTGAGGACCATCAGCAGCAGCGCCATGCCCTGTGAAAGGTTCCTTACGAGGTAGACCTCGTCGTCCAGGTTATGATAAAAGAACAATTTGTTGATGATGGCCTGCAATGGCGCCACCCGGAAGGCAAAATGTCCGCCGACAATGGCATGTCCCCAGCCGATGAGGGCCCTTATCAGCGTACCAAAGGCAAGGGGGAACCAGTAATTCGACTGCAGGGTGTAGCCCCTTAACCAGGCGTAGAAATCCTTAAAATTATGTTGTCCTTCCACTCCTGCTCCTATGATGATATAGGCGCCGGCCACCAGGAGGACCGATAGAAGGCCGACACGGATAACCGAAGGGATAAAGGGAATTTGCCGGCGGCAGGCCCACAGTTTCCAGACGATCACCGGCGTGATCAGCACATTGGCCTGGTGGAAAAGGATGGCAAGGCTGTACAGAAGGGTGACAGGCAGTATGTCCTTTTGTTGCAATGCCGGCTTCATGCAGAAATAAAGGATGTAAAGAAGGAAGAACAGGGGCGGCATGTAGACCTCGATATTGCTGCAATAGAACCAGATCCCAAAGGAAAAAGCCGCCACGCAGGTGGAGAGGAATGCTTCCCTGCGGGACATCTGTATGCGGTGCACAAAGATCCTGTAGACGACCGTAAGCGCAAGACAACCCCAGATGGCGTCGGATATTTCCACCAGGTGATAATCAGGGAAATGGGGGAACAGGAAGCTGAGAAAACGGAAGACGCCATAGGTCGTGATATGATAGAGCAGATGAGCCGGCGGAAAGAGATCCCCTCCTTTGATAAAGCCCAGGAGATAGGACATGGAATCATGGGGACCGGAAAAATTGGATGTCAGGTTGAAAGCGAAGAAGATAAAGAAGAAAAGAAAAACATAGACGGTATCGGGGACCTTCGTTAAAAAGCTTTTCATCCAATGATTTTTTGAAATTTAGGGCAGTCTGCCAAACCTGCCGCCAAATTAGCATGAATTCGCAATTTCCGGGTCATGGAGAACAGGTATATTTTGATATTTCACCATCCGAAACTTGGAATTTCCGGAAAATGATTTGTATCTTGCGGTGCAAAGACTACCCTCAGACTTCGATCTCCTTTGACTAAACCCCCTCATGTCCATCGCAGAATTTATCTGAAGTCACTATCCGTGAATTCCTTTCTCCAATTTCCTTTTATCATCGTGTGATCGGTGCGACCTATCCTTTTTTGTGTTCAACCTACTCGAACCATTGAACTGATTAACGTTGGTATCAAGTATTTATTTTAGTGATTTTCAATAGATATAGTAAGCATTTTAAAAACACCCTTTTACCCTACATCTCATGAAACTTTTTACAAATTCCCTTTTCTGGGTATTATTTGTAGCGTCAGGTCTGTTTGTGCAACCAACCCAAGCACAGAGCGTCCTGGATCCTTCGGATTCAGTGTACACCTACAACAAGAATGCAACCCTGGGTACGCCTACGAACCCGAACCTGCCTGCCCTCAATACCATCGGCAAGTGGATCCGGACAAAAAGGCTGAACTGGAATACCAACTCCTGGAAAGCATATGTGTACCAGGGACCCAATGGTGTACCGGTACCTTTCCGGCTTAAATTCCCCAAATCTTACACCGGGGCCAACGATGGGAAGAAATATCCCATGATCGTGTTTTTCCATGGGGTAGGGGAAGCGGGACCCCCCACGGACAATGAATATTCGATGGCCAATGGTGGTCCTGTTCTTACCGCTGCGGTGGACAACGGCAATTTTGACGGGTTTATATTTATCATGCAGAGCACGGGCAGCTGGGGCGCCAACCACAATACCTATATCACGAATATCATCAACTACATGATCACCAACAACAAGCTGGATCCCTTCAGGGTGATGGTGAATGGTTTGTCGGCGGGTGGTTATAACTCCTGGAATTTCATTGAAACTTATCCGCAGTATGCGGCGGCTGCCCTTCCCATGTCAGGGGTATCGCTGGCGGACAACAGCTTTCTCAATATTTTTAAGTATACACCCATATGGCTGTTCCAGGGCGGCAAAGACGGATCACCCGACCCTGGGACGGCTGCCAATGTAGTGGGTAACATCAACAACGTAGGGGGCAATATCAAGTACACCCTGTATCCCTCACTGGGTCACGGCACCTGGGACCAGGCCTGGAAGGAGCCGGATTTCTTCCCTTTCTGTATGCGGGCATATAGCTCGAATCCCTGGACCTTATTCGGACGGACACAGTTCTGTCCCGGTGATCCTATCAATGTAACGCTGGGTGTAGCACCCGGCTATGATGCTTATCAGTGGAGAAAGGATGGAGCGCCTCTTTCCAGCACGACCAATACCATCAACGTGACGCAGCTGGGCTCCTATGACTGCCGGGTCCAGCGTCTTGGCGTCTGGTCAGACTGGAGCCGTACTCCCGTGGTGATATCGACCAAGCAGCCCACAGTGACGCCTCCCATCGCCGTCTCCGGGCTCATGAGCAAGGTGATCCCCGCACTGGACAACAACGGCGTGACGCTGAAAGTACCTGCGGGCTATGTCAGCTATGTATGGCAGAAGGTAGGTAACAATACTACCATCGGTACGGACAGCACGCTGTATGTCACTACACCTGGTGATTATGTAGCAAAGGTTACCGAACAGTTCGGTTGTTCCAGCAGCTTCTCTACTCCGTTTACTGTTGTAAGCGCAAGCGGACCGAACAAGCCGGATGCAGCTTCGGGTCTTGTGGC
>DASZVM010000787.1:0-6673 GCA_035547295.1 Puia sp.
CATGAAACCGCATATGCCTGACAGTGCTCCCCCATATATCCATCAGCGACACATCGATCGCCTTCTCACCGGCAGGCATCCTGAACGAGATGCCGGAAATGAACGGATTGGGATAGACCTCAGGCGCTGTAACTCCGCTGCCGCGATCGGCGGGGGTTGCCCGGCTGGTGTCAGGCGCATGAACAGGCAGCACTGCTATAGCCCCACAGGTGGTGCAGCCGTTGAAAAGAACAGCACTCCCCCAGGCCTTCGTCTTGCCACGGGACACCATACAGCTGGAATCGGTGCCGCCCGTAGGGCCCATACAAATGTTCACATTGGCATCCGCCGTCACTCCTTCACATATATAAGCATGGTCGCTGACGGCGACACAGGCTGGTCCGGAAGGGGCGGTATACGTTTTAGCCGCATTGTTGATGAGCACAGCCATATGCACCTGGCTTTTGTTACCCAGACAGACGCTGCCCGCGGCAGACAACGGATCTGTGACAATACCATGCATGCTGGCTTTGCCCTCGTTGACAAACCACGAATACGGGTTGTTGATCACCAGCCAGTCGAAAAGCATCTCCAGCGATGACGAGACGCCGGCATTGATAAAGATATTGGGCTGCATGGCGCTGACATGGGCATTGTCCAATACCAGCCCCCGCTGAAGAACGATCCTGCCGTAATTATATACATAACAGTTGCCCTGCATCTGCAGGGCCGGACCGCTGGTGATGGTGAGGCTGGCCCCGGGCCGTACAAAGACGACACCTGAGTTGAACGTGAAATTATTGATGGTCAGATCGCCGCATACGATCAGCGTACCTCCGTCAAGCGTAAGACTGGTAAATGTCTGAGGACTGCCATAGTACCACCTGGAGTCCGAAGCGCTGATGGTCAGCCCGCCGGCAGCCAGCGGCTCTGTGCCGTTGCAATCGGGGGCGGGAACCGGAAGGATACACTGCGCCTGCATCGGCTGCATAGAAAAGATCGTCAGGATAAATACAAAAAGAGGCTTAACCATAGGTTTTTGGATTTTAGGGTACCGCTAAAATATCAGCCGCCCGAAATGATACCTAACGAATGTGCAGCAGTTGCGGGATTATCCGCACCAATGGTCATTTCGCACGCACGAACGATTCATATCTCAATTACGGCGATTCATGCAGGTCAGATGACAACTCCCTCCTACCGGCAATAACTTTGCCCTTTCAGCTTCGTTTTCACCCATATGAGAATAATAGTTTTTTCAGAAGAACAGCAGTTCACACAGCGATTAAAACAGGTCCTGAGAGACCTTCCCTATAAGGTCGATATCCTGGTGATGCCTCGCGGCGGCTACCGGCAACGTTTTCTTGTAAGGCAGGGGCAAAAGCTTCAATCCATCAGCATCGAGAATATTTACTATTTCTACTCGGAAGACAGGTTTATCTTTTTCCGTACCCGGGAGAACCAGAAATTCCTCGTGGACTACAGGATAGAAGAGCTGGAAAAAATGCTGGATCCCGCTGTCTTTTTCCGTGTCAACCGGTCATTCCTCATTTCCATCCATGCCATCGACCAGGTATATCCCTACTATGGCAACCGGCTCAAGCTGCAGGCGGTGTTTTCCACTCCTAAAGAGATCATCGTCAGCAGGGACAGGGTGCCTGACTTCCGGGCCTGGCTGGGTGAGTAAAAAATATTGCCTATTTTTAGGCAGATGCACATCCTGCGATATTCCCAGGCCTTATTGTTCACACTCGTCTTTTCCTTCGGGCTGCACGGCCAGATGATCGTCGGTCTCGACAAGGATTCCCTGCGAACGGCGCTGGATAAAATGCCTGCCGACTCCTTCAAAGTAACGACGCTCATCAGACTGGGTCAGCAATATGAAAGCAATGCCCCCGATTCCGCCATCCTGTATTACAGACGGGCAGGAACACTGAGCAGGCAGTTGAACTATCAGCCCGGCATCGTACAATATATCAATAACTATACGGCTGTGCTGAACGTACAGGGCCGCTTTGACTCTTCTCTCATCCTGAACCTGCAGGCAGTGGACATCAGCCAACGCTACGGTCTGCAAAAATTTTATATAAAAGCGCTCATCAACACCGGCGCTGTCTACCAGTATAAAGAAGACTACCTGCATGCAGCCGATTATTATCTCAAAGCCCTTCCCTTGCTGGAACCTTCCGGGGACCTCCAGTCCCTGTCCCTTGTCTATGGCAACCTTTGCGGGCTTTACCGCGATCTCAACCAGCCGGAAAAAGCAGCGGTCTACGCCCGCCAGGCAATACAGCTGGCCCGGGCTAACAAGGACGAATTCAGCATGGCCACCGCCTGTATCAACCTGGGCAATGCCCTGAAAGACCTGGGAAGAACAGCGGAAGCCATCCGCTATATCGACACCGCCTATCGCACAGGCCGCAAACTGAATGACCTCAATATAGAAGAAACAGCGCTTATCGATCTGGGAGACGCCTACCTGAAAACCAGCGACCCCGCTAAATATGCGCCCATATTCCAGCAGGCGCTGCCCCTGGCGCGAACGCTGAAAGACGTATCCGGAGAAGCCTTTGCCCTGCAAGGCATCGCCCTGGGCTCCTATTGGACAGGCCGCTATGCCGAAGCAGCGTCCCGGATCCGGACAGCCATCGATTTCTGCCGCCGGAATGATCAAAAGGAAGTGCTGGGCAATCTCCTGTCCCTCATGGCGGATGTCCAGATAGCCCTGGGACAGCCCCGGGCAGCGCAGCGCTACCGGGATCAATACGACTCCATCCATAACCTCCTGTTCAACGCATCCCTGATAAAGAATGTCCAGGAGCTGGAGACAAAATATAAGGTTGAACGGCAGCAGCATGAGCTGCTGCAAAAGACGGTGGAGCTGGAAGAGAAAAAGAAAGAGTCCCTCCGGTGGCGAAACTGGCTCCTGATCGCAGGCGGCAGCATACTGTTGCTGTCGTTCCTCCTCTTTATCGTACGGGCACAACGAAAGAACCTGCGTCTGCAGGCCCTGGTGGAAGGACAGCAGCAGGAACGGCGGCGCATCGGACAGGAAATGCACGATGACATGGGGTCTGGTCTTACCTCCCTGCTCTTCCTCAGCAGGACGATCGTCGAACCAAACGATGCCGCGGAAAAGATCCGGCAGCTTTCGGGCAGCCTGCTTACCAAAATGAATGAGATCATCTGGACGATGGAACAGGAGCATGATACGTTGGAAAGTCTTATCGCCTATATACGGGTCAACATCGCGCAGATACTGGAAAATGCGGGTATAGCCTACTACTTCCAGGTGGCCGAGAACATCCCCGCCCTCTCCGTAAGCCAGCAGTTCCGCCGTAATATCTATCTTGTCGTCAAGGAAGCCGTTCACAACGTCATCCGTCATGCAGCCGCAACCAAAGTGACCATCGCAATACTGTTTACCTCACAGCTGGAGATCGATGTTACGGACAACGGAGTGGGGTTCGATCCTGCTTTGGAACGAAGGTTTGGCAATGGAATGAAAAATATGCGGCAACGGATGCAGCAGGTGGAGGGAACGCTCCGCATCATCCCGGCGCCGGGAGAAGGTACATGTCTTCATCTGACAGCACCGCTAAAGGATTTATAACAAAAGTTATAGTACGTTTGTGCCTGCAAGCATGCAACTTTAAGGTATGGAGATCATACAGGTCAGCATCGTGGAAGATATCCGGGAGATCCGGCAGGGGATGCAGGCCCTTGTCAGCCAAACCCCCGGCTTTAATTGTCTCTCCGTATACAGCAATACGGAAGATGCATATGCCGGTCTGAAGACCAACCCACCCGACCTGGTGATCATGGACATCGCCCTGCCGGACGGATCAGGAGTGGAATGTATACGGAAGCTGCAGACCGTCGCGCCCGGCAGGATGCAATTCATGATCTTCACCATCTATGAGGACAGCGACCAGGTCTTTGAAGCGCTGGCAGCCGGCGCCAGCGGCTATCTGTTAAAGAACGCTCCACCCGACAGGATCATCGGTGCTTTGAGGGAGTTATACGAAGGAGGGGCCCCCATGAGCATATCCATTGCAAGAAAAGTAGTGAGCGCCTTTCGGACCCCGCAGAGAGACAATCCCCTCTCCGCCAGGGAAACCGAGATCCTGCAATGGATGGCCAAAGGCCTCCTGTACAAGGAGATCTCCGATAAATTACATATTACCACCGGCACAGTACGCCAGCATATCCACCATATCTATGAAAAGCTGCACGTCCAGAACAGGACCGAGGCCATCAATAAGGTCTTTGGCCCCCGGGGAAAATAAATGATCAGAAAGCCCGTGGAGGCGCTTTGTCCAGCGTCATCTCGTGCCATATTTTTTTAGGCCGGTAGGGTTGTCCTTTGCCGCCGCCGCCGATCCTGGCCAGATTGCCGCTGCCGATGGATAATCCCACGCCACCGCCGCTGCCAAACGAGCCAAAGCCCAGCCCGCCGCCAATGGAAACTCCCCCTCCTCCGCCGCCACCGCCCCTGGCACCGGGAGGCGCAGGGATACCTTCGATAAAGATGCCTACGGCAATATTCCTGCCCCCATAGTGAATGTTATTACCCCTGGGAAAAACAGCCTTCAAAGGGATCTTTGCTTCATATACCAGGTCACCCGAACCGTTGTAGTTCATACGGACCACTACGCCTTCCTTATTATCATCCCCGTAATTATAATGTTGGATAGGCTCCTGTCTGGAAAACCCATACAGCTCGTATTCATCCGCATCATCCAGCTTGGCAGACCTGTCCTTATACACCTGGGGCCGGGCTTCAGCCATCAGCTGCTTCTCCCGGTTGCTATGCGGGTCCAGCGGAAAGCCCAGACCGATGGCTTCATCACTGGTCTTATCCCCCTGGTTGTTGACCCACACCGTCATGCCGCCGGAAAGGATCTTATTCTGTTCAGCAGGGTCCTTCGTGGAGATCAATACGTACAGATTGTCTGCATCGTTGGTCATGGCATAGGTAAGCTTTTCCGTGCTTTCAATACCCGGCAGCGGTCTTACCCAGTCGCTGTCGCTGCCATCGATGGTCAAAGGCTGTTTTTGCCAGTTCATACCTTGTCCGTCAGTAGCGGACGAGGCATTTTTAGATGACCGGCAGGATATAGCAAAAACTGCGGGAAACAGCCAGATTATTTGTCTCAATATGAGGTTTTTCATTCGCTTTAGGCTTAAGTAACAAAGTTAAGTATTGCATTTGTTAAATATTTAGTAATCCCCTGCCTAAAAGTCCCCTGCGGTCCAACGGCAAAAAAGATAGCGCAATTTTCATATACGACCCCTTAAATTTTAGACTTTTATTTTGATAATGAACTATTATCTTTAAGAAAGAAATGCCCCTGTTGATCCAACAACCCGCTGACCTTTTTGCAATGTCTTCAAGACAGAGGATTATTTTTTGCGTTTTCTTCAATCTGCTTTTATTGACCTGGGCTCCCGCCCTTCTGGCACAGCGGACCGTCGTCCGGGGCACCGTCACCAACCGATTTACAAAAGAGCGTATTCCTTTTGCCAGCGTCTCCTGGAAAAAAGCCGGCCGGGGCATCATCTCCGACAGCGCCGGGAATTTCACCATCCAGGCCATCCGTCATGGTTCCGACACATTGCTGATCAGCTCCGTAGGGTTCCAGACCCTGGCCCTGCCCCTGACCCTTTCGAAAGATACGACAGAGATCACCGTATTCATGGAAAACACCCGCGACGCCGGCGAAGTCATCGTCAAATCCAAATACAACCGGGGACTGCTTTGGTGGAGGAAGATCGTCGCAAACAAACCCGTCAACAACCCTTACAAACAGGAAAGCTATTCCTATGAACTATACAATAAGGTAGAAATAGACATCGATAACTTCAGCCGGAAAAAGTTCGAACAATACAAGCTGCTAAAACCTTTTGGATTTATTCTGGACAACATCGACAGCGTGTCGGAGGACAAACCCTTCTTGCCTGTATTCATCACCGAATCGATCTCCGACTGTTATTTTGCTACCAGCCCCGTGCGAGAAAGAGAGGAGATCAAAGCCATCAAGACCAACGGCATCAAGAATGAATCCGTCATGCAGTACCTGGGGGGATTGAACCAGCGCATCAACTCCTATGATAATTACATGACCCTTTTCGGGAAGGAGTTCATCAGCCCCCTGAGCTCAGTGGGCGATCGCTATTATGACTACCGGGGCGCGGATACGCAATACATCGCGGGCGAACGCTATCTTCACCTCCTGTTCACGCCAAAAAGAGAGGGTGAAAATACTTTTTCCGGTGACTGCTGGGTCCATCATGCCAGCTGGGGTATCAAAAAGATCACCCTCAACATGTCCTCCACCGCCAGCATCAATTTCGTCAACCGTCTCAGCGTCATACAGGAGTTCTCCCGCCGCAGCGACAGCTCCTGGGTGTTTACCAAGGATAAGTTCGTAGCCGAGCTGTCTCCCCTGAAAAGGGATAAGCTGGCCTTTATCGCAAGGAAAACAAGCCTCTATAACAACATCCGGATGAACGAGCCCTTCATCGAAGAGGCCCTGGAAAAAAACGTCCGCAATGAAAAGATCGTCATCCGGGAAGGGGCGCAGGAAAAGGATACCGGCTACTGGAGGATACACCGGGCAGAACCTTTGAGCAGGAATGAGGAGCATGTCTATAAAATGATCGACACCCTGCAAAAAATGCCTCTCTTTAA
>DASZVM010000788.1:0-2171 GCA_035547295.1 Puia sp.
CCCTCTATATAAAATATTTTGAAAAGGCTTCCGGCGACCCATACGCTGTGCAGGAATCCAGGTGGTTGTATACGGGAAGTTCGCCCGTGGAGATAGACAGGTGGGGCACCTGGTTTCCCCCGGATGCCATACTGGCGGAAGGACACTGGGCGCAATCGGAAAAAATATGCAATATGGTCCCCCTGGACTATCCCATGCCGTCAGGTCCCCGGTAGGGGACAATGATCAGTTCTTAAGCCAGCCGTTGTCTTCCAGCCAGGTCTTCAGCCTGTCGAACCACTGGTCGTTGGTGGTGTTGTTATGCAATCCGAAACCATGACCCCCATGAGGATAAAGATGCATTTCCGCAGGCACTTTGTTACGCTGTAATGCTTCGTAAAAACGGATACTGTTGGCCACCATTACCGTCTTGTCATCCTCCGCATGTACGAGGAAGGTAGGAGGCGTGGCAGGAGTTACCTGTAATTCATTGGAATATTCCCTTATCAGCTCTTCGGATGGATGTTTACCGATGAGGTTCTCCCGGGAGCCCCTGTGACAGATGCTGTCGGCAAAGCTGATGACAGGGTACATGAGGATCATAAAATCAGGACGGAGGGAAATATTATTCGGATTGTCGATCTTGACCTTGTTAAAATGGGTACCTGCCGTGGAAGTCAGGTGGCCGCCGGCAGAGAAACCGATGATGCCTATCCGGCCCGTATCCACGCCCCACTTGCCGGCATTCAGTCTCACCAGCTGGATGGCCCGTTGTGCGTCCTGTAAGGGACCGATGGTTTTATCGACCATCGTTTCATCGCTGGGCAGCCGGTACTTCAGCACAAAGGCGGCGATGCCTATCTCATTCAGCTTTTCGGCTATTTCCGACCCCTCATGACCGATGGCCAGGTGCTGATATCCTCCGCCGGGGACGACGACGATGCCCATACCCGTGGCCTTTTCTTTTGCGGGCAGGAAGACCCGGAGCGTTGGACGGCTGACCAGGCTGAGGCTCGGGTGGTTGCTCGGTTCCGACTTCTCGCGGTCGGGCGTCGGTTTTGAATTGGGGATGGCGCCTTCGTATAAGGGGATCTCCCCGGGCTGGGTTTGGGCTTGGGTCATAATCATTAGAAATGTAAATGAGAGAACAGATAGCGCTTTTTTCATATGAAGGCGATGTAGGGATAAAAATAACGAAAGGGGCCGAAATGACCCCTTTCCAAAGAAATTTTAAGCGCCTTATAATAACAGCATGGCATCTCCGTAGCTGAAGAAGCGATACTTGTCCTTGATGGCCTTCTTATAGGCTTCCATTGCCAGATCATAGCCCGCAAAAGCGCATACCATGATCAGTAAGCTCGTCTTGGGCAGATGGAAGTTGGTGACCAGGGCGTCCGCTATATTGAACTGGTAAGGCGGATGGATAAAGGTATTCGTCCAGCCTTCGGAAGGTTTTAGCAATTTTTCAGCTGTAAAGGACGATTCTACTGCGCGCATGGTGGTAGTCCCGATGCTGCAGATGCGGTGGCCTCCCAGCCGGGCTTTGTTCACGATCTTACAGGCGTCATCCTCGATACGGTAGTATTCAGCGTCCATTTTGTGCTTGCTCAGGTCTTCCACCTCGATAGGACGGAAGGTCCCAAGTCCCGTATGAAGGGTGACCTCCGCAAAACGGATACCTTTTATCTCCAGACGCTTGATAAGCTCCTTGCTGAAGTGCAGACCGGCAGTAGGCGCCGCCACAGCCCCCTCATGCTTCGCATACACAGTCTGGTAACGCTCCTTATCCTCTTCGTCTGGTTTGCGTTTGATATATTTTGGCAAAGGCGTCTCACCCAGCAGCTCCAGCACCTGGCGGAACTCTTCGTCATTGCCGTCCCAGAGGAACCGGATGGTCCTGCCACGGCTGGTGGTATTGTCGATGACCTCCGCTACCAGCTCGTCATTATCCCCGAAATAGAGCTTATTGCCGACCCGGATCTTGCGGGCAGGGTCTACAATGACGTCCCAAAGACGGTTGGGCTTGTTCAGCTCACGAAGAAGGAAGACTTCGATCTTGGCGCCTGTCTTCTCCTTCCGGCCATACATGCGTGCAGGAAAAACTTTGGTATTATTGACAACGAATACATCCTTATCATCAAAATAGTCGAGGATGTCCCTGAAATGCTTGTTCTCGATCTGACCGGTCTGGC
>DASZVM010000789.1:0-3936 GCA_035547295.1 Puia sp.
AGGAAGAGTAACGCTAAAGATCACCAGCGATCTGACAAAAGATCAGCTGGGTCTCTACGAGATCGCGTTGGCACCCGGGGTTGTAGGTGCGCAGCTGCACTATCACCGGTATATGGATGAAGTGTTTATGGTGACCAAAGGAAAAATGACCATCGATCTGGGGGATAGGGCCGTACAAGCGACGGAAGGCGCCGTCGTATATGCCCCACGGTTCACCCCGCATGGATTCCGTAATGACTCGGATGAAGAGGCGGTGATCAGCCTGCTGTTCAATCCGGGACAAAGCAGGGAGGGATTTTTCCGTGGATTGGGTGAGATATTGAACAGCGAGCCCGTGGACCCTGCGAAATTCCTGCGGTTGTATCAGAAATACGATAGCTACCCGGTGGACATGAAGAATTTTGTACCGGTGCGGTCATGATGACAATATTTGTTCAATTGCTGCGTTATGCGGGTTCAATACCCTAAATGCTATGAAAAAAGCCTTACTTATTCTTTTTGCCGGAGTTGGGATCAGCTGCTTTACTGCCTGTAAAAAAAGCGATAGTTCGCCTGGTTCAAGCACGACATTTACGGCTACGGTCAATGGGAAGGCCACCACTTTTAGTATAAGCCAGGCTACCCTGATCAGGAGCGAACCTGCCAACGAAAAGCGCCTGGATATCGTTGGAACTTCCGCGGACAAAAGCAAACGGCTTGTCATCACGCTGGGACTGGAGACTTCGCAAGGAACAGGAATGACCGTAAAACCTTATGTCCTCAATGCATTCCCGGAGGATGACCCCAATACACCGGAAGATGAGAGCCTTACGACCCAGGGTTTTACTACCTGGAGCACTACCCTTGGAAACGGGAACTGGCTCACGGACGTGTATCACGAAGAGGGTTTGTGCACGGTCACGGCCTGTGACAGCACGCATACCACGATCTCCGGAAATTTTCAGACGACCCTGAGAGATTTTGATACGGACACCGTCGTCGTGTCGATAACGGACGGCAAATTGTCCAGCGTAAAATACACTGTTTTGAATTGAGGTTTTGAGACCTTCCGGCTCCCGTTTTGATAATTACCCTGAGGGAAAGCGTTTTACCCATAGGGCGGTGGTCGCAGTCATCATTTACAACCACAGCACGACGAAAACCATCAACTATGCGAAGGTGGGGCCCTATACCTACACTTCCCTGAGCATTCCTCCGGGTGGTTCAGGGACAAATAAAGCCGGTCACTCCGTCTTTAAGCTTTTCACCGGGTTGGCCAACGCGGCCTTGATGGTCTGATACCCCACGGCCAGAATAGTGACGAGGAGGATGGAAAGCACGGCCACTGCAAAGACCCACCAGCTCATAGTTGTCCTGTAGGCAAAATCCTGCAGCCATTTGTTCATCAGTAAGCCGGCAAGGGGCGCTGCAATAAGAAAGGCGATGACGATCAGCCGTACGAAGTCCCTGGACAGGATAAAGGAAATATCCTTTATGGTCGCACCCAGCACTTTCCGGATGCCTATTTCCTTTGTCTTCTGCTCGATCATAAAGGACAGCAGACCGATGAGCCCCAGCACGTTGATGGCGATGGACAGCAGGGTGAAAACATAGAAGAGCTGCTGTGTCCGCCTGTCGTCCTTATAGAGACTGGCTACATGATCGTCCAGGAAATCCGTCTCGAATATCTGCTCAGGGTACACTGAATTCCAGACCTTCTCCACTGCGGCCAGCGTGGCGGTGGAATAGCCTCCCGCGAGCTTGATCCCTATATTATAGTAGAAGCTGGGATATTGTACGATCAGCACGGGTTTGACATTCTCCCGTAAGGAGGCCACATTATAATTCTTTACGACACCGACGATGGGGGCGGAAAGGTTATTGAGTCCAAAAGTGACATATTTTCCCAACGCGTCCCCGGGTGAAACGAATCCCAGGCGGCGGACGGCCTCCTCGTTCAGGACCAGCGAATACCTGCGTAGCGAATCGGGGATGGAGGGCGCGGTAAGACTTTCATCTTTTTCATCAAACCACCTTCCTGTCAGCATCTGAAGTCCATAGGTCTTCAGATAGTTGCGGTCCGCGGTGATGATCTTTACGGGTATCTGCTGTGTCCCGAACTTCTCTTTCAGATTGAATTCGGAGTTAAAGTTATTATTACTTATGGGCGCCCCGATGGAGAGGCTGGTGCTGCTGATGCCGGATAGGGTAGAGAGCCGTTCCACCAGCGTGCGTTGCCGTTGGTAGGCATTGTCGGATATCTGCAGATCCAGGACCTTTTCTTTATTAAAACCCAGCGGCCTGGATTGGATAAAAGCCATTTGCTTGGCGACGACGATGGCGCAGATAATGAGTATCTGGGCAGTGAGGAACTGAAAGATGACCAGCCCTCTTCTCATCGTGACGGCGGATGCTTTGGGGGCGGAGATCTTATTCTTCAGGGCCATGATGGGGTTGAAACCGGAGAGAACAAAGGCGGGATAGATCCCCGAAAGCAGGGATACGATGACCCAGAGAAGGACGAGGAAAACGCCGCTTTTCAGGGTAAACCAGTGGAGCGGGATATTCTTGTCCAGGAAAGTATTGAGGCTGGACAGCAAAAGGGAAATGGAAAATGCAGCTGCCACGATGACGGCCCCGGTGAGAAAAAAGGTTTCCGAGAAAAATTGTTTCATCAGCTGTATCCTGGTGGCGCCCATGGTCTTTCTTACGCCGACCTCCCTGGATTTTTTTATGGCGAGGGCGGTGGAAAGGTTGGTGTAATTTATACAAGCGGCCAGGATGAGGAAGAGACCGATGGCGCCGATGAGGGAAAGGTATTTGTAATTGATGGTATAGGCGACATTGCTGTCTGCATAGCGCTGATTGAAATGTATATCCTGCAGAGGTTGCAACGAGTAGCGGGCCTTCCTGGCATTGCTTTCCTTGTCCAGGTTGTTCGCGGCGATAGATGCGAGCTGGGCTTCCACCTGTCGCACTTTGTTCTCATTGGACAGTCCGATGTAGGCATAGCCGTTGGCTGTGACAGACCAGGAGTCGATGGGGAAACCTCCTATCAGCGCTTTGTCCATGCTGCGATAAGACACCAGCATATTGTAAGGCAAATGTGTGTTGGAGGGCGGGTCGGCCACTACGGCGGCTACCTGCAGATCGATGATGCCGGCGACCTTTATCCGCCGGCCGACAGGATCCATATTGCCGAAATAACGGCGGGCCGTCTTTTCCGTCAGGATGGTAAAACCGGGTTCTGCCAGGGCCCGTTGAAGACTGCCTGTCTTCACCTGCATCGGGAACATCCGGGGAAATACAGAATCGGCAAAGACGATGTTGTACTCACGGAATTTTTTACTCCCTACGGCTACCACATCTCCACCCTGGTAATGTATCTGCGTGATCAGCTTTTCATCCGGCATTGCCGTACGTAAGGCAGCGGCCAGCGGGTACTGGGTGGTAGCGCTGTAGACCTCACCTGTAGGAGTAGTAGCCTGGACCACTACTCTGTAGAGATGCATGTCTTTATCCGCGGATCTGTCAAAGCTGAGCTCATGAAGGATGATCAGGGCGATCAACGTGCAGGCGACAACGCTGACATACAGACCGATGAAATTGAGCGTAAAAAAACCTTTGTTCTTCTTTATACTGCGCCAGGCAGCTACCAGGTAGTTCTTAAGCATTGTGCAGGTATTGACGGGGATACGCACTAAAAAGGTGCCGGGTTTGCATTTTATTACATATCAATGCTCTACGCGATGATTTGCCTACCGGACTGTACGCAAACGATACAACGGCTGTAACAAAAAAAATTTGTCCAAAATACCCATCAGATTGTCACAATTCCCCCCCTTTTAGAAAAAACGTTATAGTTATCTTAGATGTCCCAAAAAAGATCATGATCATTCCAAATCAGAAAGCGCTTTTTTCCATACCCGATGACATTACTTATCTGAATTGCGCAAA
>DASZVM010000790.1:0-8609 GCA_035547295.1 Puia sp.
GGATCCGATCCTTGATCTCGTTTGCCAGCTCGTACAACAGTGGGAATACCGTATCATCGCCATTCTCGGGCTGCATAACCCGCTTTTCCTCCTCCTCCTCAAATAAGGCCGTCTGCAGAGACGCATCCTGTCCTTCAAATGGGTTGTCTATATTCATTGGGTGGCCGATAGCTCTTTTTCTTCGTGAAAGGAATTTTCCAATTTCTCCCCGATAGAAGAGAAGACCGATGATCAGCCAGTAGATCACCAGCACGGCAACCAGTGCCTTTACGTACCCGGTCCAGTCGATATGAATAAAAATGAAGAGCATAATTTCAGCTTTATACAGGAGCATTTTCTTTTCCTTACGCCCACAAATATCCGATGAAAAAAAGGCGATGTTCCACACCAGACGCCTCATCTGATTGGATTTTTTTTGGAGAATATTATACTTTTTTTATGAAAGGATCGGACGATTTTATACACCACCGGATGTTTTTTCCTGATCCGGAACTATATAACCCTTATGGATACCTGATAAAAAATAGGTAATACTTATTTATAAATAGCGACCCTGAAAGATGGCCGATCTATGCCATGAATATTTTACTTTACACTTACTGGGAGATGGCAAAGAATACGCGGCCGCAGCCGATGGACAGCGGTACAGATCCGGACACCAGTAACGGCTTTGGCACATCCGTGGGCTCCCACGAAGTCCGCCAGACCGTGCCCCCGGCCTATTCCCGAATGGACTTCATGGGACCCCGCGGACGATATTATCCGTTTTTATCCTTCCCGTCTCGGATGCTGATCCATTTCATCATACTCCTGCAGCAATATCTGCCAGAGGAATTTCAGATACGACCCCGGCTCCTTCGTGATCCTGTCTTCCTGGGTGGCCCGAAAGATATTCTTGAGATCCACATCAAAGAAGACCTCGAACTGCCTGACCACCTCGCTGATGGTTACCTGACCGTCATTGATGGCACGGGCACGCACAAGGGCCCGGATCACCTGACCCATCCCCTTTATCGGTCCTGTCCATTTCAATCTCCGTGCAGGCTGTACAATAGTCGAACCAGTTCCCTGTGGAACCTCAGGACGGGATAGACGCCCGATCAGATAATGCAAGACGAGAAGCTCCGCCAGGTTGAAGAAAAAGATCTCCACTTCCTGGGATGCCGGCGGATGGTCATCAAACCAGGTCCGCAATTTGCCCATCATCGTCAGCGCCGCATCGATGATGTGTTTTGCCCATAAGAGAGGAGTATACGCGGCTTGCTGGATGGAATGCAGCTCCGCCTCAAACGATTCGTATAAGCTCGTAAGCTCGGGTGACAAGTCTTGAAATAGCATAAGATGAGATTTAATAGCTGATGCTACTTCAAGTTACTCGCCGCAGACTTATTTTTTCTTACGATTTCGTATCTTTTTTGCGGCCTTCTTCGCGACTTTCTTTGCGACTTTCTTTCCTTTATTTGGCCCCCGCTTCCGACCCGCGCTCTTTTTCTTTTTAGGACCCTTCGTAGCTTTATGCCCGTTTGCAAAACGGTTTTTTTGGAGACTGAAGGTGCCCGGAGTGATACCCAGATAGCTCGCCAGTAGCTTATCTTTTGCGGACTTTCGGGTAACCAGTTCAGGCTGTGTAAGCAGGAGGAACTTGAACTTATCCTCAGCCTTCATTTGCCGCATGCGATTACGAAATTCAGCAAGCGGATAGTATCTTTCCAATATAACAGCCCTGTGCAGGT
This sequence comes from Puia sp., assembly GCA_035547295.1. Lineage (GTDB taxonomy): Bacteria > Bacteroidota > Bacteroidia > Chitinophagales > Chitinophagaceae > Puia. The sequence continues at coordinate 1,734 of DASZVM010000790.1, forward strand.
TGAACTCCGGATAATCTTCATAGGCCTTATACAAGTCTTTCCGCAAAAAGGATTGAAATTCACAATCCTCCAGGGTTTCGATCTGCTCAACCGAAGGTATTCCCAAAAAAAAGCTTTCGACGGATACGATGATATTGCCTTCGTTCATGATCCAGGCCGTTTTGGGTTTTCCTTTTTCCATTCGCACCGCCCTAACCAGGCCCTTTTCGATAAAATAGATACGGTCGGCAATTTGTCCCTCTTCCTGGATGGTAGTTTTTTTCGCAATCTTTAAGGGTATCAGTTTGCTGATGAGATAGTTCCTTAAATCAGGAGATAATAGTTGGATGTCGTCGAATAGCCGGAATAGTTCTTCCATAGTGCGTAAGGTTTTGTGGTTTTAAAATAGCATTACAAAGACCTTTTGAGAAAGGCCCTAAAATAACCATCTACAGTATAACGAGTAGGGGAGATCGTAATTTAAAAGGATACTTTTTTATTGACGAATTAAAATTAATTACAATAGGAGTATTTTCCTAACCTGAAATAAGATTAAGCACTTATCTGGAAATATTTGAAGGAAATAATAAAACGAAAGATAGAAATACTTTATCCCCTCTTATCATACGCAGCATAAAAAATGAATGCTGCTAATAAAAGGTTTAAAAGGAACATGCCATACGTCACATAGCTCATAGATACTTGGCTGGATGCATTGAGATATATGCCGATACCGCCAATGAACGCATTTGTAACTCCTGTAAGTATGTAAACAAAAGACCCTGGGGATAGACCGTGACTTAAAAGGCGGATCAGAGTGATGATTAACGATAGGGCCAAAATATAAGGGTCTAAAATATAGGGGTAAATATCAAATCCAATAATACTGCCGGATTTGATGTATCTAATGTATGATAATAAGGTAAAGCCGACAATGATCACCACAGACCATATCAGCTTTACCCAAATAAAGTTTCTCTCAGGTCTCATTTTCAATTCTTAATGCAGAACTACACAAGGAATTACTTTTTTATTCTCATAAATGACCGCCTGATATAAGATTGCCAGTTATCTATTTTGCTATCTGCAATTTGATAATAGGTCTGACTTTTTTCATCAAAAAAGAATCCTCCATATAAGCTAATATCGACTTTTCTTTCTATCCCTTCGAAAATATACGTGCCAATATGTGATCCCATCCAAACCGGCGGATCACCCGGAGGCCATACCGAAGCATCATTTAGAAAATAATGAATTGAATCGTCCGTGAGCGCAGCATATGGAAAGCTACCTAACGTATCTATTCGGTACTTAAAAAGATTGCTTCCTGTAATACCATATAGTCTCCAATGGGTGGATCTTTCAAATAGTGAAGATTGCCCAAATGTTATATTAAAGATAACCAACCCCAGGAAAACAGCGATTAATTTCATGTTTCCAATTTAAATTAGTTATTGACAGTTTCCAATGTTGGGGTGAAAATTCTGCACAGTTCCCTTGTTCATATTTGGTAGCGGAGACATCTGTCTTATATCTTCTCCAAGATCTCCCGGATTCGCACCCATCCCGCCCGGCCAAAAGCCGTTTGTTACCGGAAGGTTGATTCCTCCTTGTACCAGCGTTTGTAAGGAAAATGTTGTACAATTTTCAGAACTTAGATTATAATTAAGAGTTTCGTCACTGCCTCTGCCCGCATAATTAAGCATATTAAAGAAACTGGCGTTAGTTACAGTAAAGGTCGCTGAAATATTGTATGAATGATTTTCGTCATTATTAAGCTTTCCGGGTGCAGAAGGACTTCTGGGGGTAACACCTTTGGACGGGTAGAAGCCGATATTTCTAGCAATTGTTGTATTGCCATAGTGTTCAGTGAATACAAGAAAAGTATGTCCTACATCTACTATATTGCCTGCCATACTAGAACCGATAGGCCCGCCATCTGTAAGTTTGTAGGCTGTTCTTGAACCAGGTACAGGTTGCTCGACACATATCGTCACTGTGTAAACATGATCACTCCCTCCCACATTTGTGAAACATTTAATGTAGTCCGCAAGATTCGCAATGGGATTATCCGGTGGCGGGATCAAAAGATTGGTCGTCGCACCGCCACCGACCCCCCCTCCCCCCGTCATCCCCAACCCCCCAGACAATCCCCCATGCACATCATCCACCCGGTCCGGCAGATACATATAAGTACACCCTCCCGTCTGCACCCAGGAATATCCTCCCCCAGGGTCGCCCGCCGCATAATTATAGCCGTAGATCATATTGCACGAACGTACCAGCGACGAAGCCTGTACGGAAGGCGATTCATATTTCCGCACTTCGCCTTTTATACTATATAGATACTGATCTACCTCATGCCCCCACCAATCCTGGGTAAACACATACCCGCTGAACGATCCCGCAGGGTCCCTTACATACCCGCTATCCGGAACCGCCGTCAGTAATTCCATATGAAAAGGCTCCCCCGGACGCCGATAGATCAATAACTTCGTCAGGTCATCCAGATGGAAAAGACCTTCGCCCGCAAAGCTGGCTTTCACCATCAGAGGGGCCCGGTACCGCACCGGCACCAGCACCACCTCCGCCTTCGGGAATTTCAGATACAGGGCTTTTTCCCATACTACCGTTCTCGCAATACCACTTTTGTAATCTCCTGCTGAACCTGGGGCTGCCAGCACCGAATCCGTAAAATATCCCTTGGCGGCGCTGACAAACTTTGCATTCTGAGCAGGATGAATGGAAGAGGTCTTTAGGCAGGAGCTGGCCATTAGCCCGGTCAGGGCGATAATGATAAGATAAGATTGTCTCATAGTATGAAGGTTTTGTGATACTAAATATAATCATCCACAAAAAGAAAAAACATACGATTTCGTATGTTTTCGGGAATGCATATTTTTTATTTTCACAGTCACAAAAGATAAACCTATGCATCTTTCAACCTTATTCTCCACCCTGGTCGGGTCTTTGCCCCAGGCAAAAGACCTGAATCCACCACCCAAGATCACACCCGATACCCAAACCTGCGCATTTATCGTAAAAGGGCACGTCATGGAATACATCCAGGTCGGTCCTGAACGTAAGAAGGTCGTATCCCTCTTCTTTGGCCCCCAGGAATTTGTCGTCTGCTGTAATCCCCAGTACAGCATCCTCCAATCGCTGGACCAGGTAACAAATAATCCCTTCACCCACCGCCAGATACGGCACATGCTCCGCACCTATGCCGAGTCCCGGACGATCTATATGGAAATGAGAAAGCGCTACCAGGAAAAAGTGGCTGAACGCATTCGCACCTTAACGACGATGACCGGCCCGGAACGCTTTACTCATCTCAAGCAACATCAGCCCTGGGTATTCAAGCTGGCAGCCATCGAGGACATCGCATCCTATCTGGCCATTCCCGTAGAGATGGTAAAAGCCCTGCAAAAAGGCTGATGCTTACTACCCGCACATATAAAACCTTCAAATGATGAAAAAGACGATCCATTGTGCCATGTTTGCGGTTCTCGGCCTGTCCGTTGCCGGCTGCAGCAATGCCTTAACCAACAGCAAGGCCGAGAAGATGATCAGGAAAGAGATCCACTATCCCGAGACCGAAGACGTCCCCATCCAATACGGCCTGATCGCCCATGACAGGGATTCCCTTCCCCGGTACTATTACCTCCTGCAGCAAAAAGGCATGTTCACGGTCGAGCACCTGGGCAAGGGTGGCTTCCTCGTGATCTCCTACCGCTACCGGGTCACGCCTTCTCCCAAGGCAAAAGAATATATCATCGGCGAAGAGCAGGCTCCCGTGAAACAGGGCGCCACCGGCGAGTACATGTATCACAGCCGTTTCAGGACCTGCGAAGTCGATTTTGAAGGCGTCGAGTCTGTCCAGGAGTATCCCGGTCTAAATGCCGCGGATATCCGGTACACCGTAAGAAGATCTCATTTCACGCCATTCTGGAGCTATTACCAGGACCCGGAACAAAAACATAAGGATACCGTTCAACGAAGGACATTCGGCGCCATCCGGACCAACGACGGATGGAGGCCGGCAAAGTAGGTTTTGAAGTATAACATGTCTTATTGGTTGATACCCCTGTTTCTACAGGGGTTATTTTTTTAACGTACCAGGGTGTTGAAATGCTAAAAAAATTAGTAATTTGCAAAGGTGGACCATTTGATCAAAAACACCGAACCTCCATGCCTTACTTCCGTATCATCATCATCAAGCGCAACGGCCTGAAGCATGCCGGTATCCGGCATTTCCACGAAGCCATATCTCTGAAGAATATAAGAGCCGAGGTCCGGGAAAAGACCGTCGCAGCCCTCGGTCCCCTGGCCATTGCCGACATCCTCATCGAAGAGGTGCCTGCCGATCATCCCGAGGTCGTGGCCTTTATTCTTCAGCAAAAGGACCGGCCACCGGTAACAAAAAAGACCTATCCTTTCCGTCACCGGAAATAAGCTACCATGCAATCCAATATCCATATAGAGACCTCCGGCTGGTGCTATGCCCACTGGCGTCATCGTTTTTATCCTGATAAGCTTCCTTCAACAGAATACCTGCGCTACTATGCCCGTCATTTTTCTGCTACCGAGATCAACACCACCTTTTACCAGCTGCCGGCGGCCCGGATCGTACAAAACTGGAGAAGATCCATTCCCAACTCTTTTATTTTCTGTCCGAAAATGTACCGGGGTATTACCCATGAACACCGGCTGCTCAGACCCGAGCAGACCCTTCCGTCCTTTTTTGCTTCTATCGAACCCTTGAAAACTCAAACCGGCCCTATTCTGATACAATTACCACCATCCGTCATTTTCCATGATGAACCGGCCGGCCGTTTCTTCCATATTCTCTAACAGCGATACGCTCAATATACTTATGCTCTGGAGGCTCGTCATGCGAGTTGGCTGCAGCCGTCGGCCATCGCGCTGCTCCAAAGCTGTAAAATAGGTTTTGTCATGGGCCGATTCCGGCAACAAATGGGCCCTCAGGAGAAATTATCACCACTAAATATATATACCTACGTTTCCACGGCCCCGATGGTTCCTATACATCCTGTTATTCGGACAATATAATGACCACCTGGAAAAAGTCCAGTCATACCGTCTGGACCTTTTTCAACAATGATGGCCATGCATACGCTGTTCAAAATGCCTCGTTCCTGCAACAGAACGTTTCAGGAGCATTACCTATAGCATCTCGCTCAACACAGCTGGATCTTTTTATATAAATAAAACTATGTTAATTATCTCTACAATGTAAAATGGATATTCGTACGAATTCATGTTATAGCGTATTCAAAATATTAACTTTGTTTTCCTTCTTCCTCCTGCATCTCCATCCAATTGAAGTTTTCCTAAACATTAATAAATACGACTATGTATTCACCCGATTTTTCCAATAAAAACAATGGCGATACAGACTTGATCTTACGGTTCAGGACGATTAAAAATAAATATCCCGAGGCCATCTTGTTACTCAAAGTGGGCAATTTTTATGAAAGTTTCGATCAGGACGCCATCATCACTTCGCAAGTGCTGGGTACCCCCCTTACCAAAGCCAATAATGGCACAATGGCTTCGCACGATTTCGCACGATTTCCGTCGCGTGCATTTGATGCCCATCTCCGCATGCTGTTGAAAGCTGGTTACCGGGTGGCTGTCAGTGACCAGCTGAAATATCCCGAGGCCGCTGTGTGATATTATTTTCCCCTCAGCACATCCATTAGTTTATATATATCCGTCTTAAAAACATCCGCCAGCAGATCCGGCTCTTTTACTGTCATCAGCTCAGGGTCTTTTATCAGCATGTCCAGGCGTTCTTTCGGTACACCCAGCAAACCCATTAGCTCCGCCTCCGAAAAATACTTCAACAAGTTCCCGAGGCTATGTATACGCCCGTCTTTTATTGCCTCCTGTACCGTAAAAAATTGGTCGTCCATTACCACCGAAGATACACTACCCGCTTTACATCTTTTTTACGTTTTTCTGTATCTCCTCATTTCCGCGCTACTCCCACCGCCCTTACCAGCGCCCCCTCCCCAAATCTCCGCTTGATATGATCGATGCTTTGGTACAGCCTGATATTTTCTTGCGTATCCTCATACAGCTTGATCTGGTAATTCCCCGGCACCAGCTTCGTGAACCGTATCCCCAGTAGCCGGATCATCATCCGGCGATCATACAGCTTCTCAAAAACCTCCTGCGCCGTCTGCAGCAGCAACAGGTCCCCATTCGTATAATCCAGGCTCTTTTGCCGCACCACCGTATCGAAATTCGAATACCGGAGCTTTACCGTCACACAGCCCGTCAGCTTGTTCTGCGACCGCAGCTCGAACCCGATGGCCTCCGTCATCCGCACCAGCTCTGCATGCAGGAATTTCAGATCGATGGTATCCGTCTGGAAGGTCCGCTCCGTAGAGATGGATTTTTGCTCCCGGTAGGGGATGACCGGCGAATCATCCAGTCCATTCGCTTTCCGCCAGAGATCGATGCCAAACTTCCCAAAAAGCGTCTCCATCATCTCGATGGGGATCGCCGCCAGGGTCCGGACCGTTTCCACTCCCCGCCGGACAAGTTTGGCCGCCGTCTCCTGACCCACGCCCGGCAGTTTGCCGATCTTTAAAGGAGCCAGGAAATCCTTCTCCCGTCCAAAAGGGATCTCGATCTGACCGTTCGGCTTTACCTCGTTGGTAGCCACCTTGCTCACCAGCTTGTTATTCGCAAGCCCGTAGCTGATGGGCAGACCGCTTTCCCGCAATACCCTTTGCTTTAATTTTTCCACAAAGAGCTTGTTTCCGTGGTACCTATCCATACCCGTGAGATCGATGTAGAATTCGTCGATCGATGCCTTTTCAAACAAAGGCGTATCTTCCTGCAGGATCTCCGTCACCAGACCCG
>DASZVM010000791.1:0-5591 GCA_035547295.1 Puia sp.
CCAGCTCTACTCAAAGGCCCTTGAGCAGGCCCAGGGCGACGACTTCAAAGGCGGCATCGAAACCCTGCAGCAGGCTGTCAAAATTTCCCCGGCATACGAAGACGCCTACCTCTCCATGGCCGGCATGTACGGCGAATTAAAGAACTATCAGGCCGCCATCGACAACTATGAAAAAGCAAGGGCCATCGACAGCACCTACTTCCTCGACTACAACCTCCCCTACTCCATCAATCTCGCGGGGAAAGGGGATTTTGAAAAAGCGCTGGAAGCCGTGAACCTTTTCCTCACGGTCACAAACCTCAATGAGCAAAGCCGCAAAGCCGGAGAATTCCGGCAAAGATGCTACCGGTTTGCCCTTGACTATGCCCGCACCCACGACAATAACAACTATAAGTTCGAACCTCAAAACCTGGGCGACAGCATTAACTCACCCGTCTCCGAATACTACCCTACTCTCACCATCGACGGCAGCAAGCTCATCTACACCCGTCGCGTAAACAATTTCAACGAGGACTTTTATGAGTCCGACAAGGACAGCGGCGCCTTTCACAAGTCAAAAAGCCTGGAAGGCAATATCAATACCAATCAGAACGAAGGCGCACAGAACATATCGCAGGACGGTCAGTGGCTCATCTTTACAGGATGCAATTTCCCCGAAGGCAAAGGCAGCTGCGATCTGTATATCTCCTATCTTACAGACAGAGGATGGAGCGCACCTGAGAATCTGGGGGACAGCATCAACACCGAGTTTTGGGAATCGGCACCTTCCCTTTCCCCGGATAAACGGGATCTTTACTTTGCCAGCAGACGCCCGGATGGCTATGGGGGCAGTGATATCTATGTCAGCCACCGTATGCGCAACGGCGTCTGGGGCTTCCCGGAAAATTTAGGCCCCGTCATCAATACCGCAGGCGATGAAGGCACCCCCTTCATACACGCAGACAACCAAAGCCTCTATTTTACGTCCAGCGGTCATCCCGGCTACGGCGGAGATGACCTCTTCGTGTCCAGGAAAGGCCCCGGCGGCGTATGGCAAAAACCCGAGAACCTCGGCTATCCTATCAATACTATCGAGAACGAAGGCAGCCTGGTAATAGCCGCTGATGGCAAAACAGCCTATTATGCCAGCGATCGCGCCGATAGCCGCGGCGGACTTGACCTGTACACTTTCCAGCTGCGCAATGACATTCGCCCCGCACAAACGCTATGGGTCAAAGGAAAGGTCTTCGACAAGACCACCCGGAAAGGATTGCCCTCCGGTGTCGAGCTCACCGATCTCTCCACCCGCACCGTCATCAGCCAGCTGCAGACAGACGAATCAGGCAATTACCTCATCACCCTGCCAAAGGGAAAGGATTATGCATTCAACGTCGATAGAAAAGGATACCTCTTCTTCTCGGAGAACTTCCCCCTCAGCCAGCACAAGGATGATACCGCATACAATATCGACATCCCCCTCCAGCCCATCGAGGACGGCGCGGCTATCGTACTGAAAAATATCTTTTTCGAGACCAATAAATACGAGCTGAAACCCGAGTCACAGGTAGAGTTGGATAAAGTGGTCCAGCTGCTGAAAGACAACCCTACGCTGAAAATTCAGATCAGCGGACACACCGACAATTCCGGTAAAGCATCCGATAATATCACCCTTTCTGAAAATAGGGCTAAGTCCGTCACAACGTACATAATATCCAAAGGCATCAATACCACCAGGCTCACTTTCAAAGGTTGGGGCGATACCCAGCCTGTCGCGGATAATGCCACCCCGGAAGGACGGGCGCAAAATCGCCGCACAGAGTTAAAGGTCATCAGCCGTTGATGGCTGATATACTAATTTATTTAGTATATTTGTGTATAATGCCTTTCCAATGGAAAAAGATCCATTATACCACCTGGCGCTGGGTAAGATCCCAGGTATCGGTCCTGTATATACGAGAAGACTGCTCCACCATTTTGGAGAAGCCCGGGATATCTTCCACGCAACCGAATCGACCCTAAGCAGGATCCCGGGTCTCGGGCCCAAAAGAGCGCACGACATCGCTCACTTCAACTCATTCGCCGGTCTCGAAAAAGAGCAGATATTTTTAGACAAATACTCCATCCGCAGCCTTTTTATCACAGAACATGATTATCCACAACGCCTGTTACGCTGCCCGGATGCTCCCATCCTGCTCTTCTTCAAAGGCCACGCAGATCTCAATACAGCCAGGGTCATCTCTATCATAGGTACCCGCAGCCCCTCCGAATATGGCAGACAGATGACGGAAAAATTCATAAAGGACATGGCATCCCTCTCCTCCGGCGTATTGGTCATCAGCGGCCTCGCATATGGCATCGACGCAGTTGCGCACAAAGCCGCGCTCAGGCATCATCTCCCCACCGTCGGGGTCCTTGGTCATGGCCTTGACCAGGTCTACCCGCGTGAGCATGCCAGCCTGGCCAGGGAAATGCTGAGGACAGGAGGGCTGCTCACAAAATTCAATATCTCCACCGCACCCGACGCATATAACTTCCCCATCCGCAACCGCATCGTCGCAGGCCTCAGCGATGCCGTCATCGTCATGGAAACCCGCTCCCGGGGAGGCAGCCTGCTCACCGTGGAAAATGCGCTCACTTATCAACGGAAAATTTTCGCCATTCCCGGCAGGATCGCGGATGAAAAAAGCGCCGGCTGCAACACCCTGATACGGGAAGGCAAGGCCCGCTTGCTTACGGACGCTGCTCAATTAATGGAAGATATGCATTGGCTGCCATCCGCGGTTCCCGGCGGACAAACATCCTTATTCCCTCCCGCGGAAAGCTCCGGTCTGACAGAAAATGAAAGGTCAGTGCTGCAACTTTTCAGCGAAAAAAAGACCCTTTCCCTTACAGACATCCTCGCCCATAGCCGGCAGGAAGCAGGCACGCTCGCCATCACCCTGCTTAACCTGGAATTGCTGGGACGTATCAGCACGCTTCCGGGAAAAATGTACAGGATTTGCGCATGAACGTATGTCTGCAACCCGATCATTGCTAACTCTTTGCCCACTGTTTCCACAGCGTTGTTCATAAAAATTTGGGCCGTATTTATCCGCTGCCCTACCTTTGCACATGGCAAGAATAAATCCCCCCACCAGTAAGACAAAATCAACCTCAAAATTTTTCGGAGAAGGATTAACGTTCGATGACGTGCTGCTGCTACCGGCTTTTTCCCAGGTTCTGCCCCGCGAAGCAGATATCCGCAGCAAGCTGACCCGTGGCATTACCCTGAATATCCCCATGTTGTCCGCCGCCATGGACACCGTCACCGAAGCAACCCTCGCCATCGCCCTTGCAAGAGAAGGTGGCATCGGGATCCTGCACAAGAACATGAGCATCGAAAAACAGGTGGAACAGGTAAGAAAGGTCAAACGCAGCGAAAGCGGACTCATCATCGACCCCATCACGCTGCACGAAGACGCCACCATCGGTGATGCCCTGCGGCTCATGAAAGAAAATAAGATAGGAGGCATTCCCATCGTCGATAATAACAAGGTGCTGGTCGGTATCCTTACCAATCGCGATCTCCGCTTTGAAGATAACAAACGCCGTAAGGTCAGCGAGGTCATGACCAGGGAGAACCTGATCACAGCTCCCGAAGGCACCGATCTGAAAAAAGCCGAAAAGATCCTGCAGAAATATAAGATTGAAAAATTGCCTGTAGTGGGTAAACAAGGCAGGCTCATAGGACTGATCACCTATCGCGATATCCTGCAGCTGTCCAGTGCTCCCAATAGCGTGAAGGACACCTACGGCCGCCTGCTGGTAGGTGCAGCCCTGGGCATCACAAAAGATCTGCTGGATCGCGCCGGCGCCCTGCAGCAAATAGGCGTCGACGTTGTCACCCTCGACAGCGCGCACGGACATCATATCGGCGTTATCAATGCGCTCAAAACGCTAAAAAAGTCTTTTAAGAACCTCCAGGTAATAGCCGGCAACATCGGTACGGCAGCAGGTGCAAAAGCGCTGGCGGACGCAGGCGCCGACGCCGTAAAAGTCGGGATTGGCCCCGGCTCCATCTGTACCACCCGCATCGTAGCCGGCGCAGGCGTTCCCCAGATCACCGCCGTCATGGAAGCCGCATCCGCATTGAAACAAAGAAATATCCCCGTCATCGCCGACGGCGGTATCCGCTATACAGGCGATATGGTAAAAGCCCTGGCCGCAGGAGCCAATGTAGTGATGATGGGCAGCGTATTTGCAGGCGTGGAAGAAAGCCCCGGGGAGACCATCATCTACGAAGGCAGGAAATTCAAACAGTACAGAGGCATGGGCTCCATCGGCGCAATGACCCAGGGCAGCAGCGACAGGTATTTCCAGGACGTGGAAGATGACATCAAAAAGCTGGTGCCGGAAGGCATTGAAGGCCGCGTGGCTTTCAAAGGTTCCCTGACGGAAATAGTACAGCAATATGTAGGAGGCCTTCGGGCAGGTATGGGCTATTGCGGAGCTAAGGATATCAAAACCCTGCAGCAGCAGTCCCAGTTCATCAAGATCACCAACGCAGGCATGAAAGAAAGCCATGCCCACGACATAGAGATCACGAAGGAAGCGCCAAACTATAGCCGGTGATGAAAAAGTTCCATCCTTTTTTACTGTCGTCGCTTTCAGGACTATTACTGTTTGCCGCCTGGCCGGCCTCACCGCTCACCTTTCTGATCTTCATCGCCTTCATTCCCCTGCTGTGGCTCGAGCAGCAGGGCATACGCCGGAGAAAATTCTTCGGGTGGGTATACGTTACCATGCTCATCTGGAACGCATCCACCACCTGGTGGATCTGGAATGCCTCAGAGCCCGGGGCAGCGGGCGCCATATTGGCCAACAGCCTGATCATGTGCCTTCCCTGGCTCGGTTTCCATTTCGTAAAAAGCCGGATGGGCCCCAAATGGGGATATGCCTCACTGGTGATCCTGTGGCTGACCTTTGAATATATCCATCTGCAGGACTGGGGCCTCAGCTGGCCCTGGCTGACACTGGGCAACGTCTTTGCCGGACATCCCGGGTGGGTGCAATGGTATAGCATCACCGGCACCAGCGGCGGAGGTTTATGGATACTTGCCGTGAATGTGCTGATCTTTCAAATGTTGTATAGAAAGCCCTCCCGGCCGGCACTCCAGCTATCCGTTATCGCCCTGCTGCTGGGTCTGCCTCTTGCCTGCTCATTCATCCTTTCTGCCATCGGCTTTAAATTCATCCATCCTCAAGGCAAACCTCTGCCTTCCAACATCGTCATTGTCCAGCCAAACATCGACCCCTATGAAAAGCTTACCACCGGCAGCTTTGAGGCCATGATCCATAAGCTCATCCGTCTCAGCGACTCCGTTATCGACGACAACACCGTCCTTGTCGTATGGCCCGAGACAGCTTTGTATATGGAAAACGGCATCAGCGAGGACAACATGAAAGCCAATTACTTCCTGGACCCCCTATGGGACTTCCTTCGCCGGCATCCCCGGATCAATCTGCTATCGGGAGTGGAAAGCTACCGCGCATACCATGACGGGCAGCAAAGCAGCACTGCCAGGAATATTCCCAATACCAACATCTATATAGACAGCTATAACGCCGCCATT
>DASZVM010000792.1:0-2638 GCA_035547295.1 Puia sp.
TAAAAAGGTTTCCGTATAAATGAACTTATAGCCCGTCTGTTTTTCAATGAGGGTGAATACTTTTTCCGGCGCGGCATTGCGCTCCGATAACGACACTTTCTGGGCGACGCTTCTGGCGCTGACCTGCAGGATCGTGCATACTAATAAAGCCCCCGTCAATTTCATTTTTAAGCAATTTGTAAATGGGTTGCCCCCTGCCGTTGCTCTTTGGCAAATAGCAATCAATACCATAACTTTGGATAGTTTGGGTTAATCAATTACTGCTCCGCCCCCGCGGAGATCAGTCTTGTCTGAGATCATGTTTTGGATTAATCCGATATAGCCGGATCCTGATGGCGTCAGGGTCCGGTGTTTTATTGGATATGTCGTTGCTTCACTGGATAGTTACCTCCTTTTTTAACGATGAATTTTATGGATAGACAGCCACAGTCCTGTCGCCTGTCCTGAAATGTACCTTACCCGTCATGGACAAGGCCTTCAGCACTTCCGACAGGGGCACGCTCCTTGGGATCTTTGCATAAAAGCGTTCCCCGATGTCCTGGCCTTCATAATTCACTTTTATATTGTACCAGCGGGACAGCTGTCGCATGATGCTTCGTATGTCCGCCCGGCGGAAGTAGAACTGATCTTCCTTCCAGGCCACTATCTCCTCCACGTTGACATTGTCCCATACATACATGCCCTTGCTGCACAACTGTACCTGCTGACCCGGTGTGATCAGGGTATGGTCGTTGCCGCGGATCACTTTTACGGAACCTTCCAGGAGGGTGGTGGCCACAGCCTGTTCGTCCGCGTAAGCATTGACGTTGAAATGCGTACCCAGCACCTGTACGGTCATATCCCCGTGATGCACCAGGAAGGGACGGCGGCTGTCGGGCGCAATTTCGAAATAAGCCTCACCCGTGATCTCGACGCTTCTCTCCTTCTTGCTGAAGTTGACCGGGAATTTTATAGAGGAGGCCGCGTTCAGCCATATGCGGCTGCCGTCCGGCAGCACCAGCTGGTACTGATTGCCCGCATTTGTAGTGAGCGTATTATAAGCGGGCTCGCTTGTAGCCCGCAGCTCATGGCTCGCAGCTGTTTGATAGGCCAGCATGCCTTTAAGGTTTACGACAGTGATATTGCCCTGCCGGCCGATGGCAGCGCCGCCGGCACTGTCAAGCACGATCTGTTGCCCATTGGCCAGGGTCAGTACCGCCGCTTTTTTCCCCGGAGGGGCATCATATTTCTCCGGCATGTGGATGACCATCGGCGCCTGCTGTTTCCGGACGGTGAGAAGAGGTATGCCGACCACAGCCGCCAGCACCACGGCTGCTGCCGCCCACCGGATCCAACGAGTGGCCATCTGTCGGACAGGCGTCCTGGTCGTCCCATCCACCCCGGGGGCTACTATCCGGGAAAAGATCCGGCCGGCGCTTTCCTCGCTCAGGGGAGGCGCGGTTATCTGCTCAGGCTCACCGGCGCCTTCTATCTCCTCGTCTATCAGCTGTTGAAGGTCCCGCTCATGGGCGCCGGCACGGACCATATCCATGAACTCCCGGCGTTCGGCAGCCGTGGCCTCCCCGTTCTGATGACGCTGGAATAGATATTTTAATCTTTGGAATGGCGTGTCCATATCCTCTTAGACACATGAAAGCAAAAAAAGGGGTAGAAAGATCAGCGATAAAAGAAAAAAAACAATAAGATCCCGAATTGAGGTAATTGTATATAGCGCTGCAGCTGACCTCTGATGACACGCAACGCCTCCGATACATGCTTTTTCACCGTCTCCCGGGAGATGTTCAGCCGCAGGGCGATCTCTTCATGTTTAAGGCCTTCCATCCGGCTGAGCTCGAAGACCTTCTTTTGCTGGGGAGTAAGCGTGTCCATCACTTTTTGCAGGGCCTCCTGCAGCTCTCTCAAAGACATATTTTCAATGGCTGTATCCGGGCGGTAGGCTGCGGATGATGGGGAAAGCAGCTTTTCCAGCAGCAATTCCTCATTCGCCAGCTTGCGGAGGGCATTGTAGATATGATTACGGGTAATGGTATTCAGATAAGCGCTGAAACAGCTGATCTCCGGCAGCTTTTCCCGGCCGACCCAGATCTTCATAAAGACCTCCTGCAATACATCCTCTGCATGACCGGCCGACTGTAACATCCGTAACGCGATATGATATACCTTATGTCTGTATTGTGAGAACAGGGAATGGAAGGCCGTTTCATCTCCTTTGGCTACACGGGCCAGCAGCTCTTTTTCCTCATATGGGCGGGTATAGTTCACAAGCAATCTCGGTGGTTAACACATTAAAGGTAAGATTTTTCCCATTTGCTTACCCATGCTTCGACTTCCGCCCTGCTCACCGGACGGCGCTGATCATCCACATTGATGACATACAGGTATCCTTTTGCAGTGCGGACCGGCTGGCCATTCGCCGGCGTGGATGACCATGCATTGACAAGACCGAGCTGCTCGCTCACCAATGGATGACCGCTGGTGGGGTTCCACAACTCCCTGGCGCAGAGACAGCCCATCGTCGGCGTCAGCGGATAAAATGGTTTGTCCTTAAAATACTCCGGGTCGATGGTGGTGCCGTGGGCGATGATCTCCGTACGTCCGATGTGCCCCGCTGACCAGGCTTCCGTCATGGGTGTATAGT
>DASZVM010000793.1:0-3602 GCA_035547295.1 Puia sp.
TATCTGAAAGAAATGAACTGCTGAATTGGTACCGAGCTGTAAATGAAGAGGATATAGAATGGGATATCGACCACCCCGGGGACAGGGAAAAGGTCAGGCTGGAGATCTTGTCCGCTATCCGGAAAGGTATCTCGCCAAAGCCCGTCATCACCAGGCCTGCCCCCCGTATCTGGAAATATAGCGCCGTCGCCGCCGCTGTCATCCTGGTCATCGGCCTGGGAGGATATTTCTTCTTTTTCTCTTCCAAACGTACGAACGATCCCGTCGCCGCCGCGGCTCCTTCTCCCGCGAATATAAATGCCCCCCAAACCAGCCTTGCCACCCTTACGCTTAGTAATGGAACAACGGTTCTTCTGGATAGTGTCTCGGGCAGCACTATCGCAGAGCAGGGCAATCTGAAAATAGTAAAACTGGCCGATGGTAAAATAGTTTGTCGGAATGCCAACGGAACAGCGTCAAAAGAGGTTGTTTACAACACGCTGTTCAACCCGCGAGGCAGCAAGGTAATAAACATCCAGCTGTACGATGGCAGCAAGGTCTGGCTGAATGCTGAAAGCTCTATCACCTATCCCGTGGCCTTTACAGGGAAAGAAAGACGTGTTACCATCAGGGGTGAAGCATATTTTGAAATAGCCCGCTTCTCTTCTGAAGAAGGAAAGAACCTCCCGTTCATCGTACAGAAAGGTGACATGGAGGTAAAAGTGCTGGGCACCCATTTCAATGTAAATGCCTATGACGATGACAAAAATATCAGGACTACCCTGGTGGAAGGAAGCGTACAATTACAGGCAGGCGGTAAATCTGTTCTCTTACGACCGGGCCAGCAGTCCGTCTGGCAGACCGGGGGGGAATTAAGCGTCAGCCATGATGTGAATATGGAAGAGGTCCTCGCCTGGAAGAACGGCTATTTCTATTTTGACGATGCCGGCATTCCCCAGCTGATGAAACAATTGAGCCGCTGGTACAACGTAGATATCGTTTTCGAAGGGAAGGTCCCCGATAGAAAATTTGGCGGGAAGATCCCCGCGAACACAAGCCTTTCCGAAATGCTGAAGATATTATCCATCACCAAAATAAATTACAAAATGGAAAACAAGACCCTTGTAATCTATTGACCATTTTATTAACCAACTAAACAGCTTAAAGATTATGTCGTTCCTCCTACTCAAACAGCTATCGCGCATTATAAAGCTGCTGACGATCCTTTTATTGACCATGTTCCTGCAGGTGCACGCCGACGGATTTGCGCAAAATGTCACCGTCTCCTGCAAAAACCTCCCATTGGAAAAAGTTTTTTCCATCATCGAGAAACAGACAGATTATGTGTTTTTCTTTGACAAAAGCGGACTGCGCGAGGCAAAGAAAGTAACCATCGATCTGAAGGAGCAGCCCATCACCAGGGTATTGGATGCCTGTTTTGCGGGCCAGCCCATCATTTATACCATACAGGGAAAGGTCATCATCGTTACGCTGAAAGAAAAACCGGGGATTGTTGCCTCCGCCGGTATTGTGGAAACCCTTGTGCCCCTCATCGCCATCACGGGTCATGTAGTCGACTCCACCGGCAGCCCGATACCAGGGGCCTCTGTAACCATAAAAGGCACTACTATCGGGACGGCTACCAGGACGGACGGCGGATTTTCCCTGGAATCATCCCGGTCTTCCGGGATCCTGGTGGTCTCTTACGTGGGTTTTGAAACACAGGAGATATCTTTTTCCGGGGAGGGAGATCTGAGGATCGTCTTGAAGACGTCGGAGAAGATGGGTGAAAATGTGGTGGTCAGCGTGGGTTACGGCGTAGTAAAAAGAGGGAAGGTAACGGCCGCCATCAGCTCCGTACCCATGCAGGAAATAAAGGACATGCCTGTTTCAAATGTGGCGACGGCGCTGCAGGGCAAACTACCCGGGGTCGTGGTTCAGCAGGGCAGCGGCGCACCGGGCAGCACCCCTTCCATCAAGATACGGGGGTTTGGCTCTATTTCCGCGGGTAATGCCCCATTGATCGTCATCGACGGCAATATCACCAGCCCCGACGTGTTTGCCTTGCTCAACAGCGATGATATCGAAAGCATCGACGTGCTGAAGGACGCTTCATCGGCGGCTATTTATGGCTCCAAGGGAGCCAACGGGGTTATGATGGTGACGACCAAAAAGGGCAGATCCGGTACGTCGATGATCAACTTTAACGCTTACACGGGGGTACAGCAGGTGACAAAAAAGATCGATCTTTTAAACTCACAGCAATTCGCCGATTTTGCAAAAGAGGCTTCGAATAACGCCTATCTGGACCGGTTCCCTGCTGCAAGCGCATCGGACCCCAACAGCGCCCGTTCTGCTTCCAATTTAAGATACCGTTATCCGCGGGGCGAAGCGTATGACTGGCTGAATTTTGACGATCCTGCAAAAAGTGCCGCGCTTCCTAATTATAATTACCAGGACCTTATCTTCCGTAATGCCATGATCAGCAATTATGAGCTCTCGTTCTCTGGCGGCACGGATAAGCTGCGGTACCTTATCAACGGGTCATACCTGGACCAGGACGGCATCATAAAAAGCTCTACCTTAAAACGCTATTCCATGCGGATCAACCTGGACGCCAATGTCGCACCCAGGCTGAAAGTGGGTATGAACATCTTACCCGTGTATCGTGTGGCAAACCCAGTAAATACAGACGGACACTGGGCGAATAACGGCGTGATCAATTCGGCGTTGGCGGTCGCGCCCATGGCGCCGATCTATGCGGCAGACGGCGTCACGTATTCGTCCCAAACTGCGATAGCACCGCCTTATAACTGGCCCGGTATTACCAATCCCGTAGCCAATATCACGGAATATCATAATACGGTAAAAACCGCCAATGTGCTGGCGAATGTTTACGCGGAGTACAGCCTGTTCAGTTTCCTTACCTACCGGGTGTCGGGGAATATAAATTTCAGCAACAGCAGCGGTAATATGTTCCGTACATCCAAAATGCCGTTGAACCAGCTGCTGCCGCCCACCACGGCGACGGGGAGCACCACCTGGGATCAGGGTACGAGCTGGCTGTTTAATCAAACGCTTACCTATAACAAGACCTTCGCGGAAGACCATGCCGTAAACGTGCTGCTGGGGATGGAAAGCACGAAGTATACTTACCAGTACAGCACCAGCGGCGGTAGCGCTTTTCCCAACGACCTGGTGGAAACCATCAATGCCAGCGCCAACGGTCCCACCACCACGGCCATGGCAACCGTCAACCAAAACTCATCCGTCTCCTATTTTGCCCGTGCCACATATGCCTATAAGGACAAATACCTGATCAATGCATCCGTACGCAGGGACGGCTCGTCCATTTTTGGCCCGGACCATCGCTGGGGTACCTTCCCCGCGGTATCGGCAGCCTGGCGCATTGTTGAAGAGCCCTTCCTGAAGAATGTGAATGCGTTGTCGGAAGCGAAACTGCGGGCCAGCTATGGATTGTCCGGCAATAATGCCTTCGGCTTTTACAATTATGCATCCTTGCTGGCAGCCAGCAACTATACCCTTAATAACGGGCTTGCGAATGGTGTTATCCCATCTTCTCCTTCCAATCCGAACCTGAGTTGGGAAAAGAACCAGCAGGT
>DASZVM010000794.1:0-1582 GCA_035547295.1 Puia sp.
CATAAAGGGCAGCCGTGCTATATCAATTTATGGCCGGATGACGTACATACTCCCTGGGTACCGAGGACAGAGACGGAATATACCGGTAAATTTCCCATGAACCCTGAAGAAGAGGCTGCATTCAAGCTGGTCTTAAAAGAATACGATGTGCAGATAGGACGGCTTTTGGACGGATTAAAAAGTCTGGGGCTCGACAGGAATACCATTGTGATCTTTACGAGTGATAACGGCCCGCTACCCAGTTTCAGGGGTAGCAGAGCGGGCGGTCTGAGAGGGTCCAAGCTGTCATTATATGAAGGGGGTACCCGTATGCCCTTTATCATCAGCTGGCCGGGGCATATCAAGCCGGGTAGCATTGACGAAACGTCGGAACTAAGCTCGCTGGATCTGCTGCCTTCCTTAGTCAAGATCGCAGGTATCAGGCTACCGGAGGATTATCACGGGGACGGGAAAGACCGCAGCAAGGTCTTACTAGGCAAACCCTCTGTGAAGAACATGGATATGTACTGGGAGTATGGCCGGAATGCTATTGCTTTCGCTTATCCCAAGGGGCGTGATAAAAGCCCCAATCTTGCGATCCGGTCGGGCGCATGGAAATTGCTGATGAACCATGATGGCAGTGATGTCCAGCTGTATAACATCGATAAAGACCCCAATGAATCAAGGGATGTTATTACTGATTTTCCTAAAGTCGCCGGTGAGCTGAAAGAAAAGCTGAGCAAATGGTGGGTATCGCTTCCCAAATTGGGAGAGGAGGGGGTTACTCCCAAAAATGGCTAGATTCCGGCAGTGCTCTGACCGTTGTTCTTAATAACCTTGGCACCGGGAAATATACATTGGCTTCGGAGGACACATTGGTAAAATATCCTGCGACCCAATTTATCGCCATTGATTGTGCCATCGGTACGGCTGTCAATACAGGCGCCGTGCTGTATTCGACTACAGGGCAGCTGCCATCGGCTACAGTCGATGTTACCAAAGATGCGAATGGGAAGTATCATGTTACCATCAAGGATTCTGTGACGCTGGTGAAGAACGTTGTCACTGGGGGAGGGATCCCTGATGCGGCTGCAAGCTATAAGCTGGTGATCGATAATGCGTATTGAGGAGAATGGCGGAGTATATGAATAACCGGCGTATATTTAAGGCAAAGCAATCCGACAAACCGTGTCCATAGATAAATTATTCGCCAGTTTTGACAAGTATCTTCCCCTCGACGAACCAGAAAAAGCAGATCTAAAAGAGAGAGCGATCGAACGGAGGATCAAACGAAGACAGCTCATTCTCTCCGAAGATGAGGTGTGCAGGCATTATACTTTTGTCGTGGAGGGATGTTTCAAGGTATTCCAGGTCGACAAAAAGGGCGTAGAGCACAATCTGCAATTTGCCGCTGAGAATGACTGGATCATGATCATCGACAGCTTTTATTCCGAAAAGAAAAGCAAGGTAAATATCGAAGCCATCGAGCCTTCGACTATCTTCCAGATAAGCAGGCCGGACCTTATTTATTTTTTCAGGACCTATCCAAAGTTCGACAGGAATTTTAGGGTGATCGTGGAGACGAGGTTTGGGGAACTGGAGA
>DASZVM010000795.1:0-7813 GCA_035547295.1 Puia sp.
CGATAATGCGTCCGTGGTTCCATTCACCGATGGGTCTGAATGCCGCCTTTATATTTTTGCGCGGGATCATATCGTATAGGGAGGATTCGGTCCTGTCGCCGTCGCGGCCCAGCTTGGCATCGGGGTGGAGGGAGTCGTCCAGCACCTGGTATTCCAGGCCGATGGCGGACTTGCCTTTGGTGTCATACGATTCCTTTACAAAATATTTGACGCCGCTGTTGGCGCCGGGGGTCAATTTGAAATCAAACTGAAGGTCAAAAGCATGGTATTCCTTGTCGGTGACGATGTCGCCGCCTTTGCCTTCTTCGTGCCCGTTGGAAGCTTCCACGGTCAGGACGCCATCAGCGATATGCCAGCCTTCCGCGGGGAAGGTCTTTTTAGAAAAGCCTCTCCATCCTTTATTTGTCTTGCCGTCCCAGAGGAGCTGCACGCCATTGAATTTCTCCTGGCCGGAAAGCGTATTGGGAATGAAGTTCACCCCGAACTGGGACGTAAAAGGGCTTGGTTTGAGGCCGCCTGTCTGGATCCTGATGTTCCTCCAGCGGATGCTGGTGCCTGCCTTTGCGGCATCGGAGATCTGGTGTACCTGCAGGGCGATAAAACCTTTTGGGGTCATGTCGTCGGCGAGGCTGGCGGCGGGTATGCCGTTGACCCAGGTACGGATGCTGTTGCCGATGCATTCCACGCGGAACTTGTTCCACTGCCCCGCTTTATAGGCTTTCTGCGCAGGGGGATTATAGGTCAGGGGATAAAGCCAGCCCCGGCGCGCCTCATCGTAGATGCCGCCTGTCCAGGCCCTCGCCGAAGGGTCTATCTCCACCTGGTAGCCATGGACACGGCCGTTGCGGTATTCTTTTGTGCTTTCGCTCCTTATCTGGATGCCGGAGTTCATGTCGCCATCCAGCTTGAATTCCAGCTCAAGGATAAAATCGCCGTATACGGCGTCGGTGACGAGAAAAGAGTTGGGCGTACCGGCTACGGTGGTCCCGACAATCTCTCCGTTAGCGACGGAATATTTTGCGGCGCCGTTCAGCTGGTGCCATCCTGAAAGGTCTTTTCCATTAAAAAGGTCCACCCATTTCTGGGCCTGAGCTTCAGTGCCCGTCAGCATCGCAAGCGCCGTGGACAACATGATCGAAGCAGCGGATCGTAAAAAGATCATCTTCATTTTTTTGTTTAAAAGTACTTACAGACGGGGGTTGCAGCACATTGTTTCTACGGAAACGTTTCCGTAGAAAGCGCGCGGCGGAAGGTTATAATAAGTTAATTTGGAGGCACTTTCAACCCCGGCCTTGTCCCTCGTTCCATGTATAACGTTAATATGTATCCGTTGTTAGCCTAAAACGTCATTTCGCCCCGGCCCGGCCGGCGGCCATCTCCTAAAATCGATATGTTTTATGTCATATGATCGTAACAGGCGGACATTTTTAAAGACTTCTGCGGGACTGCTGGCATCCTCTCTGCTGCCGGGTCATTTTCTTATTGCCGCGGAAACGCCGTTGGAGAAGCATTATGATTTCCTGCCTTACCGTCCAGGCAAGGGGCCGGCATCCGTACTTTGCGTCACGCCCGACGACGGATATTACCTTCACACTTTTTTCGACATATGCCCCTGGAGCTTCAGCGGCAGGTATTTCGCGGTCACGAAGCTGCCTTATCAAAAAAAGAAACCGCAATGGGGGGACGTTGCGGAAGTTTGCTTGATCGATCTGCGGCGACAGACGATCAGGACGGTGTACCGGACGAAAGCCTGGGAGTTCCAATTAGGCGCCCATCTCCAATGGAGCCATAAGAGCGACAGGTACCTTTATACGAATGATATCATCGGCGGAAAGGCGGTCTGTGTGCGTATCGACCTGGAGAAGAACAGCGTTACGGCCTATGCAGGATCGATGTATGACCTGGCGGCAGATGACAGGTCGGTGATCAGCCCCAACCTGCTGAACATGAATATGACGCAATATGGCTATGGCGTGCCGGACCCTCCTTCGGGTCATCCCATCCCTTTTACGGCGGAAGATATGCCGGGAGAAGGTCTGTGGAAAACGGACCTGCCGGCGAACAAGCGTAGCCTGCTGGCCCCCTTCCCCCGATTCGTAGCTGCGGCGGACGAGGAGGACAGGGCGTTCTATGACAAAGCGGTCCTTTACCTTTTCCATTCGCAATTCAACCGGCAGCAAACCCGCATCTTGCAGGTATTGCGGGGACAGGTGAATAATAAAGGAAGGAATGCAAGCCTGTTTACGTTGGATACGGACGGTACGGATATCCGGCAGTGCCTGACGAAGAAGAAATGGAATTATAAAGGCAGGCAGGGAGGATCGGGGAACCATCCCAACTGGCATCCGGACGGAGAGCACATCATCATGAACTGTATCCCCCGGTGGCTGGGCTACGAGGATATGATGTTCTGCCAGTTCCGCTACGATGGCAGTGATTTCAAGGTGTTGAGCGAGCGGCATCCCGGCAGCGGTCACCCCAGCATAGGGCCGGACGGGCGTTATTTGCTTGCGGATGCCTACCCCAAGCAGGGCAATGTGGTGACGGATGACGGAGAGATCCCTATCCGGCTCATCCATCTGAAAAATGACGAGGAGCGGGTGGTCTGTACCATTGCCAACGACGTAGGCGGAGGAGGGAAGCAGTACCTGGAAGAGAACGAAACAGCAGGAGGGAGCCAGTATAAGCTGGACCCTCATCCCGTCTGGAGCGCTGATGGGAAACAGGTGGCATTCAACGGAGCGCCGGAAGGCAGAAGACAGGTGTTTATCGCGGATATTTCCTCTATGCTATAAATCCAACAGATATGATCACAAGCTGGCTTTGGTTTGTTCTATTTCTCAAT
This sequence comes from Puia sp., assembly GCA_035547295.1. Lineage (GTDB taxonomy): Bacteria > Bacteroidota > Bacteroidia > Chitinophagales > Chitinophagaceae > Puia. The sequence goes on from DASZVM010000795.1 coordinate 2,846, forward strand.
TCCACGGGCAATCCCGCAGCGGCCTATGACAAAGGGGCGTTGCTCTATCACAATGCGTTTGCGGCCACGGGCGACGTAAAGGACTGGGTGATGGAAGGGCCCGGGCAGCTGCGGTTCAGGGACGGCTGGATGGAGATGTACGCCCCGGAAGAAAAATGGGACCATGTATTCTGGTGTCCGAAAGATTTCCCCGGGAGCTTTATTGCAGAGTGGGAAGTGCAGAACCTGGACACGAGCAAGGGGCTCGTCATCGTCTTTTTTGCGGCAACGGGCAGCGGGGGACGGGATATTTTCGATCCGGGCATGCCTAAAAGGGATGGTACCTTCAAATACTACAACAAGGGAGAGATAGACTGTTACCATATCTCTTATTACTCCAATAACCCCAAGCTGCCGGACAGAGGGGATTCCCACCTGCGTAAAGACCCGATGAACGCTTTGCTGGTGACGGGCGAAGCAGGCGTGGCCACACGGTCGGCGGAAGCGCACAAGGCCCGGCTGATAAAGGACGGGGCCCATATCATCATGTATATGGACGACAGGAAGATCATCGACTACGTGGATGATGGGAAAGGCTACGGCCCTGCTTACGGAGGCGGCAAGATCGGCTTCCGCCAGATGCGTTGGACGGATTTCAGATACCGGAATTTCAATGTATGGGAATTAAAGAAACCCTTATGATAAAATATTAATTTCATGGATATAAGACGTATTGCCATCGTTGCAGGCGTTACCCTGTTGTTCTTCCTTTTCTTTTCGGGCACGGGTGTGAAGCCAAAGGGAAAGCATCCCAATTTTATTTTTATCCTTACGGACGACCAGGGATGGACCTGTGTTTCGGAGATGATGGACGACCGGTATCCGTCATCCAAAAGCGATTATTACGAGACGCCGAACATCGACAAGCTCGGTGACGGCGGGATGCGTTTTACCAACGGGTATGCGCCCGATGCATTGTGTACGCCATCGCGGAGGTCTATCCAGTTCGGGCAGACGGACATCCGTACGGGCAACATCCGGTTCCAGGAGCACTATGATCCGAAAACGAATCAATGGCTTACCATCCCGCATCTGTTGAAGTCCATCGATCCGGCTTACAGGACGGCGCATTATGGGAAATGGGACCTTCGGGCAGGATTTTTCCCTGAAGACCTGGGGTACGACGAGAGCGACGGAAATACAGGGAATTCCAATGGGGATGTCATGACGGACAAGAGCACGAAATTCACCCAGATCTATGTCAACAACGATCCCAAACGGACGCCGACGCTTACGGCGCGCGCGTTGAACTTTATGCAACGGCAGACAAAGGCGGGCAACCCCTTCTATCTGCAAGTGTCTTTTTATGCGACGCATGTGGACATGGAGACGACGAAGAAAAGCTATAAGAAATACCAGGAAAAAGAAAAGGGGCGGATACATGACAATGCGGGCTGGGCGGGCATGCTGGCGGACCTGGATGAAGGCATCGGCAGGATCGCGGATGAGGTCGGTAAGCTGGGCATCGGTGACAATACCTATATCATCCTGATGTCCGACAATGGTTCTGTCGAATTCCTTCCGCCTGTCAGCAACCGGCTGGACCCCCCTTCGACGTTCAGCAAACATATGCGCAATTATCCTTTGAGAGGCGGCAAGTGGGCTTTATATGAAGGCGGGATACGGGTACCCATGATCATAAAAGGACCGGGTGTCCGTCCACATGTGTATTGTCATGTGCCTGTAACGGGATATGATATACTGCCTACTATCAGTGACCTGGCAGGGAATGCCCATGCCTTGCCTGACTACCTGGACGGAGCGAGCATACGTCCGTTGTTCGGCAATCCCGGCGGCGGTACCGTCAGGCGATCGGGTAATGCCTTGTATTTCCACCGGTATGCAGGCGGTTACCCTCATTCGGTCGTCATCGATGGGAATTACAAATTGATCAAGTTCTGGAAGACGAATAAGGAAGAGCTTTATGACCTCGGCAAGGATGTCGGCGAGACGCACGACCTGGCTGCCGAACAGCCGGCGAAGGTGAAAGAGCTGGATGGAAAGCTGATGGATTATTTAACCAGGATGCATGCGGAGATACTGGACCCCAGCCTGCCGCAGGGCAAGAAAAAGAAAAACAAAGAGAATGAGGACGATGAAGATTAGCATATATGCATCGATGTTATCGATCTGCCTGTCAGGAGGGCTCCTGCGGGCGCAAACCGTGATCCATCCCCAGTTCAGGAAATGGCCTTCCCCGTCGATGGGCCGGGTGGTGAACACTGTTTGTCCCGTGCTTGCCTGGCCCGGGGAGAAGAAGAAAGGCACAACGTATGATGTACGGCTTTCCCGGGACAGCACTTTCAGCGGCGGGGATGTGATCACAGGTACGGCCATTCCCTGGACCGTGTACCTTCCTCACCGGCAGCTGGCTGCAGGACGCTGGTACTGGCAGTACCGCATCCATGACGGCGAATGGTCGGCGGCGGAGAGCTTCCGTATCGCGCCGGATGCGCCGGCGGATTTCGCCCCGCCGGTGGACCGGTTGTGGGCCGGCATTCCGGTAAGCCATCCACGGTTGCTGGTAGAAGATAGAAAGGCTTTCGCCGCGGCTGTTAAAGGCACGGCTGACGCATCGGCGATCCTGCGGCAGGCACGGTCCATGCTGGGCGGGGCGGCGCCTGATGAAAAGGCGGGAATAAGCACGAAGGAGGGAAACAACGAGGACGAACGCAGGAAGCTGGCGCTGGTGGCCAGCGAGCATGCCAGCAACAGAGTATATTATGCCATCGACGCCTTTTGCAAGGCATGGGTGATCAGCGGGGACGAACAATATGCCCGGAAGGCGGTGGACTGGGCTATGGCCGTGGCAGGTTGGGACCCGGATGGGGTAAGTCATGCCAATGATTTTGGCGATGCCCGGTGCATGACGGCCATGGCGCTGGTGTTCGACACTTTTCACGACAGGCTGACGGCAGCCCAGCGAGAGGCCTTGCTGCGATCCATCAAGGCAAGAGCGGGGCGGTTTTACCGGGAATGGATCAACAACATCGACGCGAAAGTGCTGTCGAACCATGTATGGCAATATATTCTATATTATTTCTTTCAAACTGCTGTCGCGGTGTATGGCGAAGAGCCGGAGGCAGGCACCTGGCTTCGGTACGCCTATGAGCTGTGGCTGGCCAGGGCGCCTGTGCTGGGAGGAGGGGATGGCGGCTGGCAGGAGGGGACCTCTTATTTCCGGATCAATATGGAGACCTTATTGGGCATCCCGATGTTCATCCGGCAGTACACAGGGTTCGATTTCCTGAAGGGAAATGAGTGGTATGAAAGGAACCCCTATTGGATGGCCTATTCTTTCCCTGCAGGGTCGTCTTCCGATGGTTTTGGGGATGATGTGGAGAAGCATTATTCACCGGGCCCCGATTACCTGGCGTATGCCGATGCATTGAGCCGGTGGACGGGCAGCAGGATGGCTGCCTGGTATGCGGAAAGGATCGAAAAGATGGAACATTTAAAACTGTCCGATGCAGACCTCCTGCGTTGGTTCAGGATGCGTTATCTGCGGGGTATCGCCCGGCCTGCTCCACTGGCGGCGGATACGCTGCCGGCGGCCATGGTCTTTCCCGGAACAGGGATCGCGGACATGCATTCGGATATTGCAGACAGGGACGATGACCTGATGATCTCCCTGCGCAGCAGTCCTTATGGTTCCTACGGTCATCTGCTGGCGGACCAGAATACTTTCAACATGCTTTACGGGGGGCAGCGGCTGTTCTATATGTCGGGCCATAAAGTGGCCATGCAGGACCCGCACAGGCTGGGATGGTACAAGGCGACGAGGGGGCATAACGGCATACTGATCGACGGACAGGGACAGCCTTATAACGTGGAGGCATATGGGTACCTCAGGCGGTGGCTCAACGGAAAAGACATCAGCTATGTCATGGGCGACGCCAGCCAGGCTTACAGCAGCAAGGCGGAGAAACAGGATGCGGGGCTGAAGCATTTTTACAGGCACCTGCTTTTTTTACATCCGGATATCCTGCTGGTGTATGACGAGCTGGAGGCGGACCATCCGGCCCGGTGGTCATGGCTGGCGCACAGTCCTTATAAGATCAATTTGGATAGTTCGCATGGCGTCTTCCGGGCGGCCAATGAGAAGGGACAGGCACAGGTGGCGCTATATGGCGCCCGGCCGCTGAAGTGGAGCCTGTCGGATACTTTTGGCGTTGCGGCGGTGAACTGGCTGGGAAGAGAGGACGAGGACGGCAACCTGATAACGTTTAAAAACGACCAATGGCACGTGACGGCGGAGACAGTGGAGAAGACGCCACGGATGCGCTTTTTTGCAGTATTCCGGGTGCGTCCCGGCGTGGCCGGGGGGGAAGCATTGCCCCTGGCGCCGGACAGCAATGGAGGATTTTCCATCGATGGATGGACTATCCGTGCGGAGCTTGACGTTTCGCAGCCGGCGAGACTGGAAGCATATAATAAGAGCAAGCGTGTGACATTTACATCAGGCGATGCGATGGGGAAAGCTAAGCTGGTGGAATGGAGGGACGGGAAGAATGTGTCTTCCGAGGCGGGAGACAGCGTACCGGCCGCTGTAAAAGAGATACCGGGACGGAAGAAGCTGCAAGCTGCAAGCCACAAGCCGCAAGCAGGGGACAAACGACCGAACATCCTTTTTGCCATTGCCGACGATCAGTCCTACCCGTATGCGTCGGCGTATGGGACCACGGGCGTACGGACGCCTGCTTTCGACAGGGTGGCGCGCGAAGGCGTGCTGTTCAACAACGCATTTGCCGCGGCGCCTCAATGCAGCCCGTCCAGGGCAGCGATCCTGACAGGGAGGAATATATGGCAGTTGGAAGAAGCAGGGACCCACAGCAGCTATTTCCCGAAAAAGTTCAGCGTATTTACCGATGCGCTGGAAAGAGCCGGGTATACGATAGGCTACACGGGCAAGCCCTGGGCGCCCGGCAA
>DASZVM010000796.1:0-2180 GCA_035547295.1 Puia sp.
CTCCCCCCTTTAAAGCTGCCGTTGGTCTTCATCCATACAGGGGCCGACCAGGGACAGGCGAGTATCTTAATAGACGGATTGATGGTCAGGATGTTTTTCAGCACAGGTACCAGGTCGGTCATTTCCTGGCTGATGCTGAAATGAGTGAGGTTCACGTCTGTCTCACCGGCAGGTACGTCGTCATAAGTAAAGGTAGAGGCACTGAGATCACTGGCCCCCAGGCTGACGCGAAGATAACTCACCCCTATCTGGCCACTCCCTGTCCCAAAAAGCTCGTTCAACAGGGCCGTCTGTCCCGGACCAAGACTATTGATCAATGTGGCGCTGCCGCCCGTGAGACAATAACCAAAACCATCGATGGACTGATAGTACCTGGTTTCGTCTATGGTGATCGTAGTAGGACTGGTCCCCCCATCGGCGGCAAAATTGATAGTTGGCTGAGACTGAAGCAGTTTGGATTTATCTCCGGTGGTGACCCACACATTGACCGCCTCATTGGCAGCGCTGGAAGGCGGGTTAACAACGGCCGGGCTGGGCTGGGAAAGATCGTGTTTGCATGCGGAAAATAACAGGATAAGGGTAGTCCACAGGACCAGCAGTCGTGACATGTTCATACCGGAAGCTTTTCGTTTTGAATGCACGTGAATATGCCCCAAAATTCACACTTATCCAAATTTCGGGCTACGCTAAAACTACTTGGAAAGTATTTTTTCGTTTTTGGTCACGTTTTTTCCCCCTGTTCTGTCTTTTAACCATAAAACATCATAAATCATTAAAAAACAGAAGAAAATGAAAGAGAGAATCGCCAAAGAGCACCTATGGAAAGGATTATTCGACGGAATGCTGGCAACCGAACGTTACCTCAAAAGATCAACGCTCGACCAGAAGCTCCTGGTCCTGATGCAACATAGGGTTTCCCAGATCAATGGCTGCGGCTATTGCCTGGATATGCACCACAAAGATGCCATCCACCTGGGCGAGACGGAACTGCGTCTCCATACCCTTCCCGCATGGAAGGAAGTCCCTTATTTCACAGACCAGGAAAGGGCCGTATTGACATATGCGGAGGCTTTGACCCTGCACGCCGATGCTGACGATGCCGCATTTGAAGGTCTCAAACCTTTTTTCAACGAAAAGGAGATCGCAGAGCTTACAATGGCCGTTGCGCAGATCAACAGCTGGAACAGGCTCAATAAAGCCTTCCGCAGCATTCCCGGAGATTACCAGGTAGGACAGTTCAACTAAGTTGTCCGATATTTGTCACCTAACGACCATGAAGGACTATCAATCCATTTTATTTCCTTATGCATATAACATCCTTGGCTCTTCCGAAGACGCCAAAGATGCCGTGCAGGATGTCTTGTACAAATATCTCGCCTCTCCCAGGGAAAGTATAGAGAACGAAAAGAACTATCTCATCCGGAGCGTTGTCAACCGATCCATCGATATAAAAAATAGTAAGAAGAAGATCGTCCCGGACGATGTCTGGCTGCCGGAGCCCATCGCAACGGAAAAAGCTGATACGGATATAAACCTCAGCGATATCGTCACTTACTCTTTAATGGTGCTGATGGAACAGTTGAATCCAAAGGAGCGGGCGGTATTTATCCTGAAGGAAGGGTTCGGCTACTCCCACGAGGAGATAGCCGGGCTTCTTTCCGGGACAGTGGAGAATTCACGGAAACTGCTCAGCAGGGCAAGGACCAAGCTGGATGCCCCCCATCCTGCGCGGCCACAGCATGTCACACCCTTTCCAAAAAACCTTCTTGAAAAGTTCGCCAACGCCATCCACGGCGGAGATGTCATTACCCTGGAAGCGCTGCTGGCAGAGGATATACGGTATTCCGCCGACGGAGGCGACAAGATCAGGGTGCTCAGCAAGCTTACCATTGGTCAAAAAAACGTGGCGGCTCTCCTGCTGGTGGTGCATCAGCGTTTCCATCAGAAAGCCTCCTTCGTCACTGCCATGGTCAATCATCAGCCTGCCTTTCTTTACTATCCGGGGGACAAGCTGTTCCAGTGCCAGGTGTTCAGCATCTCGGAAGATAGTAACAGGATAACCCGGATCGACAATATCATCGACCCGGCCAAGCTGAAGGCTATTGCGGAGTCAATTCCTCTGTCTGATCAATAATATCCACCCCTTCCCCTTCGACACCGGCAGCGCATCTCCCGGCTGA
>DASZVM010000797.1:0-2435 GCA_035547295.1 Puia sp.
AGAGGTCCTTCATCACAGTGTGATAGGCCGCCACCCCTGTCAGGTCCATCCATCTGAATACGCCTACCAGCGTCATCCAGTAACCTGCATTATTGCGGCACGCCCTGTCCACATCTTCCACCGTGGCGTAGCCGTTCTCCACGAGATGGAAGGCTTCACGGTACATGGCGTACATCAGCCTGTTGGTTATGAAACCCCGTATATCCTTTCGTACCAGCGTAGGCTCTTTACCCCATCCATGCGCTATCTCATAGAGCCATTCTCCCCGTGCCACATCGCTTTGCTCTCCGCAAATGATCTCCAGGAAGCGGGTGGTGTGGGAGGGTTCGGCCCAATGGAGACCAAAAAAACGTTGGGGATGACGGGTATGTTCCTGCAGGATGCTGATGGGGATGGCGGATGTGTTGGAAGTGAGAATGGCGTCGGGCGCGATGACGTCCTCTATCTTTTTATAAACGGCTTCCTTGATGGTCAGGCTCTCCAGGGTACATTCGATGACGATGCGGCAGGGTTTCAGATCGTTATAGTTTTCCGTGATCTTTAGTTTTGACTGCCATCCGTCTTTTGGCATTCTGATCAGTCCTTCTTCCACGGACCTCCGCCAGTGTTCGCTGATCCTTCGTTCCGCATGTTGCAGGTCCGCCGGCACCGGCGCCACGGCTATCACGGGATGACCTGCCATCAGCAGACAGGTGGTGATGCTGCATCCCATCAGCCCCAGTCCTACTACGCCAATGGGCATTTCGCCGGGGGGTGTTGTTGATCCCTTCATGTTCTGTAATTAATATGTAGCTCTTCCCCCGGAAAGATCGAAGGTAAAGCCGGTGATAAAACTATTTGCGGGAGAAACGATATACTGCACGATGTCGGCCGCCTCTTCCAGGGTACCGCATCGCTGCATGGGGATCTTGCCGGTCATATAACGCACCTGCTCATCCGGCATGGCGTCGACAAGGGCTGTCCTGATCACGGCAGGGGCCAGCGCGTTTATGGTAATGCCGGTAGTCGCGTATTCCTTTCCCTGTACTTTGGTCATGCCGATGACGGCTGCCTTGCTGGCGGAATAAGCCAGCATGCCGGCATTCCCTTCCTTCCCGGCAATGGAGGCGATGTGGAGGATGCGGCCATAGTTTCGCCGCAGCATCTCCCGCAGCACATATTTCGAAGTATGATAAGAACCCATAAAGTTGATGTGGAATACGTTCAGCAGATCGGCCGTATCCACTTCGTGGCTCTTTATATTTGTCCGTCCCGTGATACCTGCGCTGTTGATGAGGATGTCGATGCGTTTGTGCTGGTCTGCTACGTTTGCTATCGCCGCGGCTACCGCCTGTTCGTCGGTGATGTCCAAAGGATGGATCGTGCTTTTGCCGGATAGGGTCGCCTGCGTCGCTTTGAGCCCCTCTTCATTTTTATCGAAGAGCGCCAGGGTGATGCCCTGCCCGGATAGTTTTTGCGCAATGGCCCGGCCCAGCCCGCCGGCAGCCCCTGTGATGATGGCTATTTGCCCGTTGAAAGATGTATTCATGGTGGTCAAATCTACGTCTGTCGATGAATTTACACCCTATCAATCGATTGTGCAAATTCCCTTAGCGGGTGCGGCCTCCGTGTTTTTTGTTATCTTTAGAATATAAGTCTACAGCTATGTCCGACCACTCCCCTACGATGAAAGAGATCGCCCGGCAACTGAACATTTCGGTGTCTACCGTCTCCCGGGCCCTGCAGGACCATTACAGCATCGGTCTGCGGACAAAGATGCGGGTGCGCAAGCTGGCAACCGAGCTGAATTACGAACCCAACCAGGCCGCTATTTTCTTTAAGCAGAAAAAGACCTTTATGATCGGGGTCATCCTCCCCAATCTCTCGCAGGATTTTTTTGCCTCCATGGTGACGGGTATCGAGGATGTGGCGTATAAAATGAATTATACGGTGCTGCTCTGTCAGTCCAGGGATGAGCAGGGAAGAGAGAAGCAACTGGTAACCGCCATGAAATCCCACCGGGTGGACGGAGTGCTGATATCCATCTCCAAGGAGACGACGGATTATGAACATTTCCAGCTGCTGCAACGGCATAAAATACCAGTGGTCTTTCTCGACAGGATACCGAAGATGCCGGATATCCACTACATTGCCAGCAGCCTGGACACAGGGATGCAGCAGGCTGTCGATTTTTTAGTCCAGGGCAGGCACAAGCATATTGCGCTGATCAATGGCCCCCGGCATCTTCCGGCCAGTCAGGAGCGGCTGGAGGCTTTCCGGAAGGGGCTCTGGCAGAAGCGAAGAAAGTATGATCCATCCCTGGTGGTTTATTCGGATCTTTCCAGGGAAGGGTCCTGCAAGGCGATGCAGGAGCTGCTGGATGGGAAACAGCGGCCGGATGCGGTCATCACTTTTAATGATTATGTTGCGCTGGACTGTATGCGGTATATCAAACA
>DASZVM010000798.1:0-10508 GCA_035547295.1 Puia sp.
AATATCGTCCTTTCCCCGGCCTTTGATGGCGGCGGCGATATACAGGTTCCTTTCCCCGGAGAGATAGTGATAGAAGTTGGGTGTCTCCAGCAGGGTCCCTATCTGCTGGCGGTGTTTTTCGGAAGGGGGCTCTCCAAACCAGGAATAGCTGCCCCCGCTGGCTTTCAGGACGTCCATGACGATACCCAGCAAAGTGGTCTTGCCGCTGCCATTGGGACCAAGGATCCCGAACACGGCCCCGGAAGGCACGTCGAATGACACATTGTGCAAGGCCCGGATGGAACCGTAAAACTTTGTGACCGACTGAAGAGAAAGGATACTGCTCACGATGATAGGTTATCGTCAGGTAAGATAGGTATTCGCTCTAATTCTCCAAATGCTTCTGATGATATAAAGAGGAAAATTCTCCAAGAACGGCAATATTACGCCCATCAAAGCTGAGACGGGATAATTTCAACGCCTGTATATCGCCGTCCAGCACTTTCCGGGTAAAGGGGTTCAGCGTCCCACCCTTGCTGCCGGCTGCCGCCGCGGGATCGTACTGGAAAGCGGGGTCGCACAAGGTCCCTCTGGGATACATGATGCCCGGCTGGCCCTTGCCGCGGATGTCCAGGACCTTGGGGTGATCCAACCCTAACGTATGTCCATATTCGTGCGCTGCGGTGGTGGAGTTGACCTGCAGATTGGCCCGTTTGAAATAGCCTGTGTTCGAACCCAGACCGTCGACAAACGAGATATCGTGCAGGGAGTATTCTTCCACACGGAAATAATTGAGACGGGGATTGGTGTTATGCCAGACAGTGGCGGGAGAGAGATCGGGCGCATAGATGCCTTCGATCTCGAATTGCACTTCATACCAGTCCTTACGGATCTTTACTTTTGCTTTTGGCTCGCTCCAATAGGATGCTATCTCGTCGGCTGCCTGTACGGAAAGGTTCTGGTCTGCGGCTTCTCCATAGAAATACAATGTACTGCGTATGACAAGCTTGAGGGTAGAGGTATACAGTTCGGCTTCGCCCATATTTTTTTATTTCACCAGCTCTGCCAGCTTCTTTTCAAGGTCTTCGCCCCGCAGTCCTTTGGCAATGATCTTTCCTTCCTTATCCAGCAGGAAGTTCATGGGGATGGCTTTTATGCCATAAAGCTCCGCCACGCTGTTCTGCCAGCCTTTCAGATCAGAGATCTGTGTCCATTCCAGCTGATCTTTTTTTATTGCATCCAGCCACTTGTCCTTGTTATTATCCAGCGAGATACCAAGGACTGCGAAGCCTTTGGGGTGATATTCCTGATAGACTTTTACGACATTGGGATTCTCCGCCCGGCAGGGGCCGCACCAGCTGGCCCAGAAATCCACCAGTACGTATTGTCCTTTGAAAGAGTCCAGTGCAATGGGTTTGCCGCTGACATCGTTTTGTACAAACGCCGGGGCGGGCTTGCCGATGTCGGTCAGCAGGGCAATGTCATAAGCCTCTTTAACCTTTTTCCCGAAATAGGAAGCTTGTACCGCGGGCTCCAATCCATTATAGAGGCTTCCCAGCGTGGTTGCGTCGGCATCGAAGATAAAACCCGTATAGATGGCAAAAGCGCTGATATAGCTGGCAGGATGCGCGGCGATATATTCTTTTACATATTGATGCCTGCGTCCCTCCGTTGCTTCGAACGCTTTGTTCACGCTGTCCATCTGCTGTTTGTCGCCCTTCATCCTGGCTGAGCCGTAGATCTTATCCAGCCGGGCTTCTGTCTCATCGAGGTCTTTCTCACCGGCCTGGAACGAGATAAACTCGTCCTGTACAGGCACGCCTCTGATAGCGGCTTTGCGAAGAGAATCCTTTTTTGCCGTGAGGGTCAGCTCACCGCCTTGCAGAAAAAATTCCAGGGGAAATTCCTTTTTGTTGTCATGACCGGTGACGCCGAACAAACAATATTCCGGCTGGGCTGCAAAACCCTTGAACATGAATCGACCATTCTTTACCTGCACGGAATCCGTCTTATCCGTTTGTCTGTGGTAAAGATAGACCCAGCCTTTGCTCATGCCTTCTATTTTCCCTTTGAAGGTATAGGCCGAGTCGGCAGGCCCTTCTGCATGCAGCAGGGCGCAATAGCCCGTCAAAAGAAGGGCGCCGGCAAGGGACCGCTTGTTTATCATAGGAGCAATTTACGCTAATTTCTCAGGGGTTTGCCGCCTTTTAACACGCTTTGTATCCGCTCCAACGTTTTTTTCTCGCCGCACAAACTGAGAAAGGCTTCACGCTCGAGGTCCAGGATATATTGCTCGCTCACAAGGGAAGGTTCGCTGAGATCGCCGCCGCACATGACATAGGCGAGCTTTTTTGCTACCAGCACGTCGTGATCGGTGGCATAGTTGCCCCGCCACATGGCGTTGATGCCGGCATACAGAGCGCCCAGTGCTGAACGGCCCAATACCTTTATGTCGGCGCGCGCAATGGGCTGTACATATCCGTCGTCATACAGCTCGATGACGGACGCTTTGGCTTCGGCGACCCTCCTCCCTTGGTTGATGCTGACGATATCGCGGCCTTTCCGCAGGATACCCAGCTCGTAGGCTTCGAAGGCGGAGGTGGACACCTTGGCAGTGGCAATATTGAAAAAGCGGTTCTTTAACGTGATGGTTTCCGGCTCGTCCTCGTGCATTTCGTCGGCAGCCCGCAGGGTGAATTCCTTGGTGCCGCCGCCGCCGGGTATCAGACCGACCCCCAGCTCCACCAGGCCGATGTAAGACTCTGCGGCGGGTACTACACGGTCCGCATGCAGGCTCAGCTCACAGGCGCCTCCCAGCGTAAGGCCATGGGGCGCCACGACCACCGGGACAGCCGAATAACGGGCCCGCATCATCGTGGACTGGAATTGCCGGACGGCCATATCCAGCTCGTCATAATCCTGCTCGATAGCCAGCATAAAGATCAGCCCTACATTGGCGCCGGCGCTGAAATTGGGCCCTTCGCCCGCAATGACGAGACCTTTGTATTTCTCTTCTGCCCGGGCAATGCTTTTTTGGATGCCTTCCAGCACCTCGCCCCCGATGCTGCCCATTTTTGTGTACCATTCCAGGCCCAGCACTTCGTGTCCCAGATGGTACAGGCGACAGGCGCTGTTCTTCCAAACCGTCTGACCTTCGAAGTTCCGCATCACCAGGAAGGCGTCACCGCCAGGCAGGGGTTTATAGGCTTTGGTAGGGATGTCATAATACAGACGACGGCCCTGTTCCACCTTATAAAAGGTTTTTATGCCTGCTGCCAGCATTTCCTCTACCCAGGGTGCGACGGAATAACCCGTTTCCTTCATTTTTTTTACGGTGCTCTCCACGCCCAGTGCATCCCAGCTTTCAAATGCGCCGATCTCCCAGCCAAAGCCGGCCATCATGGCGTCGTCCACCCTGTAGATCTCATCGGAGATCTCGGGGATGCGATGGGAGATATATGAAAAAAGCCCGTAATGAAAGTGACGGTAGAATTCGCCGGCCTTATCCGTGCCCTGGACGAGGGCTTTGAGACGTGTCTTCAGGTCTTCGATGGGTTTGGCGGTTTCCAGTGTGGCAAACCGGGGTTTTTGCCGGGGGGAGTATTCCAGGGTCTTCAGATCGAGGGTCAATATTTCTTTTTCACCGCCGGCGCCTTTGGTCTTTTTAAAAAAGCCCTGACCTGTCTTGTCGCCCAGCCATTGATTGGCTACGATCTTATCCAGCCAGGCGGGTATGGTGAATACGGCTTTTTGTTCATCCTGGGGGCAATTCTCCGCCACTCCTTTTGCAACTTTAACAAGGGTGTCGATGCCTACGACATCCGCGGTCCGGAACGTGGCGGATTTAGGACGGCCGATGACAGGTCCGGTAAGCGCATCTATCTCATCGATGGTAAGCCCCAGCTTTTCCACCAGACCGAAAATAGCCATGATCCCATAGACACCGATGCGATTGGCGATAAACGCCGGCGTATCCTTGGCGAGCACGGTGGTCTTACCCAGGTACAGGTCTCCATAATGCATCAGGAACTCTGTTACGGAAGGGTCTGTATCCGGTGTGGGGATGATCTCCAGTAAGCGCAGGTACCGGGGAGGGTTGAAGAAATGGGTGCCGCAGAAATGTTTTTTAAAATCTTCGCTGCGGCCCGCCGTCATCAGATGGATGGGGATGCCGGAAGTATTGGATGTGATCAATGTTCCCGGCTTGCGATATTTTTCCACCTCGGTAAACACCTGCTGCTTGATATCCAGTCTTTCGACCACCACCTCTATGACCCAGTCACAGCCGGCGATGTCTTTCATGTTGTCGGTGAAATTACCCGTCTTTATTCTTTTAACTACGTCCTTCGTATATACGGGAGAGGGGTTAGACCTGATGGCGGCGGTAAGCGCGTCGTTGACGATCCTGTTCCTGACGGCCGGGTGGTCAAGGGGCAGCTTTTTGGCAGATTCGGCTTCGGTGAGCGTGGTGGGCGCGATGTCCAGCAAAAGGGTCTGGATGCCTATGCCTGCAAAATGACAGGCGATCCTCGACCCCATGACCCCACTCCCCAATACTGCTACTTTTTTGATGATACGGTTCATATACATCCAAAATTAGTTAGTTAAACAACTATTAGGTTTAAAGGTAATAAAAAAAGAGGCTGAAAGCCTCTTTTTCGATCAAAAATAATATGGGGAAAGTTATAGGATCTTGCTCAACCGGTCGATCTCGAAATTATCGGACTTATTGGTCTGCTCCTGGCGCACCTGCATCTGATCCTGCATAAGCTTTCTGGGCATACTGTCGCCGCTGATATAGCTCACGGTGAGATAAACGCCTTTTTCGATGATCATCTTATTGCCGCAGATATCCGTCAGATAGATCTTGTCCTCATTTTCAAAAGGACCTGTGCACTTATATTTCGCTTTTATGGAATTCATCAGGATATCGCTTGTCTTGTCCGTAAAGGAAAGAAAGCTCAGCTGGGAATAATAAAAAGTGCTCTGGATAAAATGGAACTGGATCAATACTTTTTGACGCAGCAGCCTCGTACGGTAAAAAAGTATCTTATGGTCCTTAAAGTCGTTGATGTCCTTTAGCTGGAAGGAGGGCATGCCTGTTTTCCAGATGACTTTTCTCGGCGTTGCTCCGAAGTGTATATCCTGAGGGGCGATGATCGTATTCACCGGATAAGGTGAAAGATGTTCCTGGGAGAGCATCTGATGAGCGAAATCCAGGTAATACTGATTGATAAAACTTCTATAAAAGCTCTCCCGCTCCTGGTAGAAATTGTTGTAACGATTATACGTGTACGGAAGGATCTTGTATTGAAGGTTCTGTTTCATAACACAAAGGGTCGTGTTTGATATTAGATTTAGTAATATTCCTTCGAACAAGCCTGGGGATGGCTATGTGAAAATAACTGTTTTTTTAGTCGGCTTCCTTAATAGGACGATCCTGTGCGACCAGGTTGTCGATGGAATAGGTCAGCATCAATAACGTGAATACATAGTTCTAAGTATGGAGTTCAAAAAAACTAGGGAAAAACACCTATATTTTTGTCCTTTAAAAGATGATACTTGCTATTTTTCTACAATACAATAAAGGAGAACGATGTCTTTCAGACAACCGGCACAGTTACCTTGTATAGTGCAGCTGTCTCCCGGCCGAAGATCGGGCTGGCGGCTGTTGTACAGCGTATCCAGGCTGCAACTGACTGTCCGGGGAAGCCCGGGCCCTCCTCCCAGAACAACGGTGATCCCGCTCTTATTCTTTTTTACCTTTTGGATGACGCCCCGGACAGAAAGGACTTTATACAGGTACTGATGATCGAAGATGGCTTCGTTCTTATTCGATAGCCTGATCAGATCGCCCGCATTGACATGGATGGATGTTGTGACGGGCACAGGCGAAAAGGTATCTGTAATATGAAAGAAATATCCGTACAAGAGCAAGACTACGATAAGGACCAGGAGCATTATCCCGCCATACCTGACTCTTTTTTCCATGTAAGGGCCCATGCTCTTACATACGTAGAAATACTTAGAATGGATTTGCCTCAGCTTACGCCTGCCCCGGGATCGATGGTATCGCCGGGACTTACGAAGTGCAGTTTACCACCCCGGTCCTCCGCCATGAGGATCATTCCATTGCTTTCGATGCCACGCATTTTGCGGGGCGCCAGGTTTGCCACGACCACCACCTGTCTGCCGATGACATCGGCTGGGTTGAAATGAAGGGCGATGCCGGAGACGATGGTCCGTTGTTCACTACCCAGGTCTACTTTTAGCTTTAGCAGCTTGTCGGCTTTTTCCACCTTTTCAGCCTCGAGGATCGTGCCCACTTTCAGGTCCAGCTTGGCAAAGTCGTCGTAGACAATAGTCGGCTTGAGGGCCGGCGCTTCCCTGGATGGGGAAGGCTCGGGGGTAGAAGCTTTTTCCGGCGTTGCAGGCAATGTCTGTGCGGTGATCGCTGCTTTTGCCGCCAGCAGCTTGTCTACCTGTGCTTTTACCTCTTCGTCCTCGATCTTCCGGAATAGCAGCTCAGGCGCTCTTAAATTATATCCGACACTCAGGAGATTGAGCTTTCCGGCATTCTCCCAATCCAGCATTTTTTCCACCACCTTCATCATGTGCAGCATTTTTTTGGCAGTGAAGGGCAGGAAGGGGTTGATGAGGATGGCCAGGTTGGCGGTGACCTGCAGGCAAATATGCAGACAGTTGTCTATCAGCTGCTGATTTTCCGGTGTCTCCGCCAGGGTCCGCGTCACGATCCATGGCTCTTTCTTTTGCATGTATTTGTTTGCAAGATCGGAGAGCATGATCACTTCAAACTGGGCTTCCCGGAAACGATAGCTTTCCAGCAGCTGTTCAACTCTGGCTTTTGTCGCGCCGATGGCTGCTATCATTTCTTCGTCCGTCGCATCGATGCGGCTCTTGTGCAGGGGCGGAACTTTCCCATTGCATAGCTTATGCATGAGGACGAACGTACGGTTCACAAAGTTGCCGAACTTTGCCACCAGCTCGCTGTTATTGGCATCCTGAAAGCCCTTCCAGGTGAATTCACTGTCCTTTGTCTCCGGCGAGATCAGGGTCAGGTAATACCGCAGGCTGTCGGCAAGCTGGGTGCCGCCATTGGGCTTGTTGATAAAGTCATCGATATAATCCTGCATTTCCAGCTTCCAGCCCCGGCTGGTGCTCATCTTCTCCCCTTCCAGGTTCATGAACTCATTGGCAGGGACATTGTCCGGCAATATATTCCCATGCAGCTTCAGCATGATGGGGAAGATGATACAATGGAATACGATATTGTCCTTCCCGATGAAATGCACCAGCTTGGTGTCCTTGTCATACCAGTACGGTTTCCAATCCTTACCGGTGTTAAGGCTCCATTGACGGGTGGCGCTGATATAGCCGATGGGGGCATCGAACCATACGTATAGCACCTTTCCTTCAGCGTCCGGCAACGGCACTTTTATACCCCAGTCGAGATCCCTGGTGACGGCCCTTGGCTGAAGTCCTTCATCGATCCAGCTCTTGCACTGGCCGACAACGTTGGCCTTCCAGTCGTCCTTATGTTCACCGAGTATCCATTCTTTAAGGAAAGGCTCATGCTTGCCCAGGGGAAGGTACCAGTGTTTGGTGCTTTTTTTTACCAGCGGTTTGCCGCTCAGCGTGCTATGGGGATTGATCAGCATTTCGGGGCTCAACGTACTGCCGCAATTCTCACATTGATCACCATAAGCCCGCTGGTAACCGCAGACGGGGCAGGTGCCCATGATATAACGGTCGGCAAGAAAGGTCTTTGCATCTTCATCATAGTACTGCTCGCTTTCCTTTATTTCCAGCTCGCCCCTGTCATTCAGATAGGTGAAGAATTCCTGCGAGGTTTCATGGTGAAGGGGCTCGCTGGTCCGATGGTAAATATCAAACGAGATGCCCAGGTCGGCAAAATTCTGCTTGATGAGCTCAGGGTATTTATCGATGATGGCCCGGGGTGTGGTGCCTTCCTTCATGGCCTGGAGAGGGATCGCTGTTCCGTGTTCGTCGCTGCCGCAGATAAAGGCTACATCGCGTTTTTGGGCCCGTAAATATCGTACGTATATGTCGGCCGGCAGATAGGCCCCTGCCAAATGACCGATGTGTTTCAGTCCATTCGCATAAGGTAATGCTGCCGTGATCAGGTATCTTTTTGGTTGCGTCATACTATTTCCTTTCCAGGGATGGCAAAGTTACGGATTTCCAGCTTCATTCCTGGAGGCTGAACTCCACGGAGGCATTGCGTTTATAATCCGTGGAAAGGAAGAGGTTATAGGTCTTTCCGTGGATGGTGACCTCCATCAGCGCCGTATTGGGTGGCAGGGTGCCCAGGTTCTCGGCAAACAGCACCAGCGTATTCACGGGAAGGCTTTTATCGATAGGTATGGTCAGCGTTTTTGCCTCCGCGGTTAGCTTTACATGCGCCACCACCAGCTCATTGTTCAGGTACAGGCTGACGGAATCCCCGTCGATCTCCCCATTGTCGAACAGGTCTATCCGGACTGAATCGGTCCCCATGGCAGGGATATGCGCTGCCACGACGGACGTCCGGCCCAAAAAAGCATCGTATTGTTTCTGCAAGGTGGAATCTTTTTTCTTATGGGGCGGAACGACAAGCACGGGTATGAACGGTGGGATCTTCTTTTCCAGGTGGATGGCCATGTCGGGATATTTTCCCATGCTGCTCTTATCGGGGTTGCGCCAGTGCCCTTCAAGGACATCGCGGTGGCCTATTCTTTTATAGTAAAGGATATAAAACCCACCGGGGGGCTGCCCTATCGCTCTTTCTTCGTTTGTGTGGTCGCCCCCTCCTTCCGGCCGGCCGGCTGTCGATGTATCCTCCCGGACAGTGAGAATGGAGTCCTTCCCAAAGAACCGGCCGTTGATAACGATGTGCCTGATGTAATGGGAGCCGGGGAAATACCAGTGCAGAACACCGCCAAAAGACGAATCTCCCGATGCAATATTCAGCACCAGCTTCTGTACCCGGTCAGTATTAGTGACCTCTCCGGTCCATTGGCCAGTGAGATCCTGTGCCTCCGCTGTATATGTATATCCACACCCCCACAATAAGATCGCCAGGAACCAACGCATGTATCTTTTTAAAAATTTATAAGTCGGCAAGATATGCGCAAATTTAAGATGATCCGAAAAAAGTTTGTTTAACTTCGGCATCATGAACCGCAAGCATTTCCTTTCGTCCTTTTTTGCAGCGGGAGCAGCCTTGCCTGCCTGGAGCGCACCCGCCACCCATGTGAAAGCCGCCCCTCCTCCACGGATCCCCGACTATCTTGTTACCGGCGACACCATCGGCATCACCTGTCCTGCCGGATTTATCACGATGAAAGAGATCGAGCCTGCCTGCCAGCAGATAGAGAGCTGGGGGTTCAAAATAAAAATAGGCAGCACGGTGGGTAAAAAAGACGGCAGCTTCGGCGGCACGGATGCGGAAAGAGCCGCGGACCTGCAGCAAATGCTTGACGATCCTTCTCTGAAAGCCATCCTCTGCGCGAGAGGCGGGTATGGCGTTGTCCGCATCATCGATCGCCTGGACTTCAGCGGGCTCTCCAACTACCCCAAATGGATCATCGGCTTCAGCGATATCACGGTCCTGCTTTGTCATATCCATCGCAACGTGAACATGGCTTCCATCCATTCCAAGATGTGCAACAGCTTCCCGGACGACTGGAGCAAGGCGGAGCCCATCCAGATAGATTCCATCCTGTCCATCCGTCAGGCCCTTACGGGAGCACCCATGCAATATCCTGTCCTTGTCAATTCAAGCAACAGGACTGGCGTCGCGGAAGGTGTGCTGGTGGGCGGCAACCTGAAGACGCTCGAGACGCTCTCAGGCACCCGCTCAGACATCGATACGGTGGGGAAGATACTTTTTGTGGAAGACACGGGAGAATACCTTTACAGCATCGATCGTATGTTCTGGAACCTGGAACGCACGGGCAAACTGGCCGGTCTGCAAGGTCTGGTGGTGGGAGGCTTTAAGATAAAACCCGATGATCCCGGTGAGGAGTTTGGCCGCACATTGCAGGACATCGTGACGGACAGGATAAAATCATATAATTTTCCCTTATGCTTTGATTTTCCCGTGGGTCATCAAAAGAGTAATTTTGCTTTGAAATATGGGATGCCTCACCGGCTTACGGTTACTGCCGACAAGGTCATCCTGGAGGATATACGTTCATGATAAGAATTCCCCCTTTCTTACAGCCCGGCGATACCATCGCTCTTGTCTGTCCTGCAGGCTATATGCTTCCGGAAAACGCGCAAACCTGTATCGACACCTTGCGGTCATGGGGATATACGGTACGTATCGGGTCTACACTGGACAGTCATTCCGGGAATTATTTCTCCGGCACCGATGAGGAGAGACTGGGCGATCTGCAACAGGCATTGGACAACCCGTCCGTGAAGGCTGTCCTCTGCGGACGGGGCGGTTATGGGCTCAGCCGGATCATCGACAAGATAGATTTTTCGGCTTTTAAAAAAGACCC
>DASZVM010000799.1:0-3930 GCA_035547295.1 Puia sp.
CAGGAAGGGCATTGGGTTGGGAGGGTTGGTGAAGGCGGGTCAGCTTTCCCAATTGCTTACCCGGCCACTGGGTGTGAAGGGAGCGGTCAATCCGCTGCCGGCCAAGGGGGCTGCTGATCCGGAGAACCTCGATGATGCCCGAAGCAATGCGACCCTGACATTGATGACCTTTGACCGTGTAGTGTCGCTGCAGGACTATGAGGATTTTGCCAGGGCTTTCCCGGGGATAGACAAAGCGCTTGCGACCTGGACGTGGAAGGATCAAAAAAGACATATCTATATCACGGTTGCAGGGGCAAACGGGGCGCTGGTGGAGAGCGGCGACGATCTGTATATAAACCTGCTAAAGGCCATCCGTCAGTCGGGTAACGGGCCTGTGTCCATAGAATTGAATTCCTACAAGCCCGTGTACTTCAGGGTTTCGATCAATATAAAGGTGGACCCGGACTATATACCTGACAAGGTGCTGCAGTCCGTGGAGGATCAGCTGCGGAGCGTTTTCTCCTTCAAGGCCCGCTCATTCGGACAGCCCGTGGCGTTGAGCGAGGTAATAACGGTTTGTCAGCAGGTGAAGGGGGTTGTTGCCGTCGATGTCGACAGCCTGTATTATTCCACGGATAATCCGGGTTTGAGCAATCTGCTGATAGCGAATATACCGGTGACAGGCTCTGACAAGGTGCTTGCCGCCGAGTTGCTGACCCTGGATACCTGTCCCGCAGATCTAAAATTACTTTCATGAGCTTTGATATCGACAGACTTTATAAGCTGCTGCCTGCTGTATACCGTATACGCGACCAGGCAGGTGCGGGGCTTGAAGGGCAGGGGCCGCTGTATGCATTGCTGTCGGTGATCGCGGGGCAGTTGGTGGTGCTGGAAGAGAACCTGGATCAATTATATGACGATCAGTTCATCGAGACCTGTGCGGAATGGGTGGTCCCATATATCGGTGACCTTGTAGGGACGAGGGGGCTCGTGAGCTTTCCCGACGCGCCATTCAGCGAGAGGGGGCAAGTGGCAAAGACCATTGCCTATCGCCGCAGGAAGGGTACGGCTGCTATCCTGGAAGACCTGGCATTCGATATAACGGGGTGGAAGGCCAACGTGGTGGAATATTTCCAGCTTTTATCCACCACTCAATATCTCAATCACCTGCGGCCGGGCAATCTATCCGTCGCCCCTATCAGGGGGAGGGCAACGTTGGAATATGCGAATACTCCTTTCGATGTGCTTACGCATTCCGTCGACGTAAGACGGATAGCATCGGGAAGGGGGAAGTATAATATACCCAATATCGGCATCTTTTTATGGAGGCTGCAGGACTATGCGGTGCATGGAGCGCCTGCCTACCAGGTAGACGGTCTGCGATATACATTCGATGCATTGGGAAAGGATGTGGCCTTGTATAACAAGCCTGTTACGGAAGTGGATATCACGCATCTCGTGGAGCCCATCAATGTGCCGATGCCCCTGAGGAGATATCCCTTTTACAAATCCCGCGAGACGTGGTATGGGGAAGGGAAAAGTGTCGCTGTGTTTTTGGATGGGGTGATGGTGGCGGTGGATAATATCTGTATCTGTGATCTTCATGATGAAGGGTCCCCAATTGGATGGGCAAATATGCCCGGGGATAAAGTAGCCATCGATCCTGTATTGGGACGTATTGCGATGCCGTCCGGCGCTTCACCTGCCTCGAAAGTGACGGTGGATTACAGTTATGGTTTTTGCGCGGACATCGGCGGCGGGGATTATGACAAAGAAGAAACCTTTACCGCGGAGCTGAAACCGGTGGTACAGGTGCCCGGGGATGCTGCTACGATCAAGGATGCGCTGGATCTGCTGAGTACGGGGGGCGGAGTGGTGGAGATAACGGATAGTAATTACTATACCGCGCCGGCGGCGACGGATGTGCCGGCGGGGACGAAGATAGAGATCAGGGCGACGGAAACAAGCCGGCCTATCGTGATCATAGGGGGAGAATGGCTGATCATGGGCGGGCAGGATGCGCAGCTGAGCCTGAATGGGCTTGTGTGCTGCGGGGGTGTTATTCACGTGCCGTTGCACCTTGTTAGCGGAGGACTTAATTTATTGCAGACGCTGACGCTTACTGATTGTACGCTGGTGCCGGGGCGTACGCCATTTGATGCGGTTACCGCGGATGTGCGGCTGATAGCGGAGGCGGAGAATATGAAGGTACAGATCAGCAAATGCATTATGGGTGGTGTGCGCGTGACGGATGAAGCGACTGCTGTCGTTACGGACAGCATCATCGATGGGGGAGACCAGCCGGCACTGGCTTATGGAGGTGTGCCTGAGACGGATGGGGGAGGGGCGTTATCTATACAAAATAGTACTGTCATCGGCAGGGTAAAGACGACGATCATGACACTGGCCTCGAATACCATTTTTGACGCGGCGACGGGTTCAGGCGACAATGAGCTGCCTGTGGAAGCGGAGAGGCTGCAGGAGGGGTGTATCCGGTTTTGTTATTTGCCGCCCGGTTCTCGCGTGCCCAAGCCGTACCGTTGCCAGCCCACGACACCGGAAGATGCGCAGCGGGTCAGGCCTGTATTCAACTCCCTGCGATATGGGGATGCGGACTACTGTCAGCTGAGCTGGTATTGCGCCGTGGAGATCAGGCAGGGCGCCGAGGACGATATGGAGATGGGTGTTCTCTATCATTTATATCAACCGCTGTGCGAATACAATTTACAGACGAGATTAAACGAATACCTGCGCTTTGGACTGGAAATAGGTGTTTTTTATGCTTCTTAAAAAGTAAACAAAAGAGGAGGACGCAACTATGGCAAGCGACATTTCCCGCAAATTATTCAGGAAAGAAAACCATTATAGCGGGGTCATCAACCAGCAAGGCAGGGTAACCCTCGATGCCGACCTGAATGAGCAATTGGACATCCAGCTGTACAGGACACATACGGAGACCGTGGACGTAATAGGACATTCGGGTGTGCCCAAGAAGAATGGAGGTTTCCGCATTCAGATAGTGAACGGGGTTGGTCTGACAATTGCTCCGGGGCGTATGTACGTAGGCGGATTGTTGTGTGAATCGGAGGGTAAAAATGTGAATTATTTTAATCAGCCATACTATCCTGACCCGGATACCACGTACCTGAAGAATGAGGGGACTTTGAGTCCGCCGGAGAGTCCGGCCAGCCCCGTGAATGGGCCTGACAGCCCCGCCAGTCCGCCGGATGGGTCACATCTGAATATTGCGGACGGCACTTATCTTGTTTATATCGATGCCTGGCAGCGGGAGGTGAACCATCTGGATAATCCTGCGATCCAGGAAGTCGCGTTGGGGGAGGCGGATACGACGGCGAGGTTGCAGACTGTATGGCAGGTGAAGCTGTTGAAAGTGGATAGCGCCAATATACCGGGGGCTTCCTGTATGACGAGCTTCCAGGAGTGGAAGGACCTGATCAAGCCGTCCAGCGGAACCCTCTCTGCCCGTACAAAGACGGATACGTCGAAGAACGATCCCTGTTCGCTAAAGCCCAGCTCGGGTTTCAGGGGACTGGAGAACCAGTTGTACAGGGTGGAGGTGCAGAAAGGGACTTCTCTTGCAAGCGCCTCGTTCAAATGGTCGCGGGACAATGCCACCCTGGAGACGACCATCGAAGATGTCAACGGCAGCAAGATCACGGTGGCCAGCATCGGTAAGGACGATGTCATGAGCTTTGCCACCGGACAATGGGTGGAGATCGTGGACGATGTATCTGCATTACAAAATGCTCCTCATCCATTGGTGAAGATCATCGGTGTGGAAGCGGCCACCAGGGAGATAACCCTTAGCGCGTCAGTGATCCAGTATAAGGGGAAAGCGGGATTGAAGCTGCGCCGCTGGGATCAGACGAATGCATCGGCGGATGAGAATGGGACGGCGATCACGGGGGGATGGATGGACCTGGATGA
>DASZVM010000800.1:0-6430 GCA_035547295.1 Puia sp.
TTTCCGGCCCCGGATGTGCGCCATCGCCAGGACGCCGGTGCTCATCTCTGCGGCCATGCCGAGACATGCAAAGTAGGTGGAGCGGAAGGGGTTTTTTGTAAACCATTTATAAGGTATGGTGACGGCACAGCGGCCGGGGTCCGCACTTTGGATACGAGCACCGGAGAAAAACGCACTGGGCAGTTTGGTCAGGAGGAAGAGCTTAAATTTAAAAGGGTTGTTCACCACCCGGAAATAAGACTCCTGTTCGGGGGTCAGCGCCTGTTTTGTATATGGTCCGGGTGTGCTCATCGGTTATTTTTTTGTGATCTGCACAACCGTGGCAACCACGGCAGTGCTGTCTTCCCCACCCTTGATGGCAAACTGCATATTGCCCTTGGCAGAGCTGAGGAATTTGACATCACGGATCAATTTGCTTCCCAGCGCGGCATTGACCCGGGCAGCATAATCCTGGCTGGGATTGGCGCTGATCTTATTGTTCAGATCATACCAGTTCAGGGGCTGCCTGCTCACCACGACGGCCATTTCATCCCGCGTGCCGATGCTGTCGGGCATCATGCTTTTATCTTTCGGGAATAACCTATAGCCTGTGATGCCGCAGAACGGGGAGTATTTTGTTTTTGCGGGATTGTCGTTGCGGGGATAAGGGAACAGCGTATAGCTGGTACCGTCCGTTTCCTTGCCAAAGACATAGATATAGCATTCCGTTGAGTTCTTTACTTCCATCTTGAAGCGTGTGCCTTTTGCCACGGGTGCAACGGTCTCGAAGATATTGCCGTCCCTGGTCTGCAAGGGTATATAATCGCCGGGGACGGTCTTCTGACCCTGGTAGGAGATCTGTACCAGTCCGATCTCGCAGGCAAAAGGGGCGTTGGCCGCAGCACCGACCTTATCCATCGGCTCGAGCCCATAGGCTTCACGTACAAACCGGCGGAAGTCTTTATACCGTACCCAGGCGAAACCGTTGTTGCCCCAGGAGGGTCCCCAGCTGTTCATGATAAGAAAGGCGCCGCCATATTTCCTATCGTCATAGCCTACCACGCATTGGGCATGACCGCCAAAGCCCATCATGCTATAATCTTCTTCGGTGGGTTCCCAAAGGTCTTTCCCCATCATGGGCTGCATATAAGTGCCGCCCACCATCATACCGATGACGACGGGAGCGCCCTGGGAAAGGTTTTCTTTGATGGCCCTCAGGTCGATGACATTGTTCCTGTCGCCGGGGGTCAGCCGGTTGAAACCCCGCATGCGGTGCTTTCTGGCTTCTTCCAGGAGATCCTGGTCGGGCTGGCGGGAGCAATCCTTGTCGGTATAAGGGAATTGTTCATAGGACACAGCTCCACTCTTTGTCATAAACTCCATGGCCCGGATGATATAAGATCCCTCACAGCCTTCCAGTCCTATCTGATTGTATAGAAAGGCGGGGCTATAGCGCAGGCTGTTGGGATCCTCACCTGTACGGGCAGCCTCTGCGATGGTACGGGCGCCATAAGCGCTGCTCCAGGCCACACAACTGCCCTGATGACCCTGGTCGCCCACGGAGGGAGCGAACCTTTGCAGATTGACCGCCTCGGGCAGGGGGTTCTTTGTACTGTCGTCGGAAAGGGATTCGTAGATATTGGCCCGTTCGAATTGCCGGGGATCGAGATATCCGCCGGTGGTCAGCTGTTGGGCGACATTATGCAGGATACCGCCGCCGCCGCCATTGCAACCGCCGCTCCGCAGGAAGAAGTAACCACCGCCCAGGATCACCAGCAGGAGAATAAGACCACGGCCCCGGAACAGGCCCAGCAAAAGCAGCAAGATCTGAAATATTCCCCCCCCTCCTCCACCGCCGCCGGGGAAGCCTCCACCGCCTCCACCGCTGCCACCTTCATCTCCACTGTTTTCTTCGGGGTCCTGGGGGTCATCTACCATACGGATGGGCATAATGGTTCAGTTTTAGTGATCTAAATGTAATGAATTAATGTCAAATCCTCCCCCTGAAGATGTCACGAACACCCCGAGCCTTTGCAGGCGCGGCATGGTATTTTTGTACAGGTAAGAATATTCCTCATTTTAAAAAATCAAGCCATGCCAGCGATCAGTCCATACCTGACCTTCCCGGGTAATTGCGAAGAAGCATTCAATTTCTACAAGGCCGCCTTTGGCGGGGAGTTCCACACCATCATGCGCTTTAGCGAGAACCCACCCGAATTCCAGGGACCGCCCAGCGATGGCAAGAAGATCATGCATGTGGCCTTGCCGATCGGAAAGAACACGACGCTGCTGGGCAGTGACGTACCGGAGCACATGGGACCTGTCAACCAGGGGAACAATGTTTCCATCGCCGTTCATCCGGGCAGTGAAGAGGAGGCCGACCGTCTTTTCAACAGCCTTTCCGCGGGCGGACAGGTGACCATGCCGATGAGCAAAACATTCTGGAACGCTTATTTCGGCATGTTTACCGACAAGTTCGGGATCCACTGGATGGTGAATTACGATTATGCGCATCCGATGTGATGGGTGGGGTGCGGTTAGGACGCAGGCCGGAGAGGTCCGGCAGTCTACAGGATGATCTGATTACGGAGAAGGTCGTCGAAGGTATCCCTTTTGCGGATAAGATGGGCTTCTCCTTCTTTTATCATCACTTCGGCGGGCTTGTACCTGGAATTGAAGTTGGAGGACATCTCAAACCCGTAAGCGCCTGCATTGTAGAACACCAGGTAATCCCCTTCGTGTATCTCGCCGATCTTGCGGTCCCAGGCAAAAGTGTCTGTTTCGCAGATGTTGCCAACGACTGAATATCTTTTTGGCGTACCGTTGGGGTTGCTGATATTTTCTATCCTGTGGTAGGCGTCGTAGAACATGGGGCGGATGAGATGGTTGAAGCCGCTGTCCACGCTCACAAAGGTCGCGGCATCCGTTTCTTTTATCACGTTGACCTTTGTGATAAAATAGCCGCATTCGCTGACGAGGAATTTACCCGGCTCGAACCACACCTGCAGAGGTCTGCCGCCCGGGTTGGGATGACTGGCGAAAGCTTCCTCCACTTTTTGGGCCAGGAGTCCGATGTCCGTCTCTACGTCGCCGTCCTTGTAGGGGACTTTAAAGCCGCCGCCCAGGTCGATGAACTGCAATTCGGAGAAATGGGGGATGATGTCAAAGAGGATCCCGATGCCTTTGACAAAAATATCCACATCCTTGATCTCGCTGCCCGTGTGGATATGGAGGTCTGCTATGTGGAGGTCGTATTTTTTTACCAGGGCGAGGATCTTGTCGATCTGGTCAACGGGGATACCGAACTTGCTCTTGTCGTGACCGGTGGAGATCTTCAGGTTACCGCCCGCCATGATATTGGGGCGGAGACGGATGCCTACGGGATAGCTGTGCCCGTAATGCTCACCAAATTTCTCCAGGTTGGACAGGCTGTCGATGTTGATGATCACCCCGAGGTTACGGGCTTCGACGATCTCTTCAAAGGCGATGCCGTTGGAGGTATAGAGTATCCGGTCCCCTGAAAACCCCGCGGTGAACGCCAGCTTCACTTCATTGATGGAGCTGCAGTCGACGTTGGCCCCGAGACCGTTGATGTATCTAAGGATATTTATATTGGTGAGCGCCTTGCTGGCATAGAAGAACCGGGGCTTGCTCCGGCTAAAGGCGGCAGTAAGCTTGTTGTATTGTTCTTTTATCTTTTCCGCGTGATAGACGTATAGGGGAGTTCCGAATTGTTCGCCAAGGCTGACGAGGTATTCCGGTGATAGCTGCTCAGACATTTTTTTCGTCCTCCTTATCCGAGCCGTCCTTGTCGTCTTCGTGATCGTCTGTTGTATGGTCGTCCTCGCTTTCGTCGGTCTCGTCGTCTTCGCTGGTGCCTGTTGCGTCCTCGCCGAGGTCTGTTGCGTCTTCGCCGGCGTCTCCTTCGTTGTCGACTGTGTCTGTCTCTTCCTGTTCGGCCGCCTGTTCTGCGCTATCCTCTTCCTGTACCAGGAGCTCTCCATTCTCTCCCACCACCAGCTGGGCATTTTCATCCTCAGCAGTTTCGGCTGCACCTTCTTCCGCGGGCAGCAGCTCGCCGGGGCTGTGGTTGATGATGGTGGGTTCCACCAATGTTTCCGCAAATACTTCTTTCAGCTTGGGCAGATCGGCGGGGGAATTGATCCCGAAGTAATCCATGAACGTCTTGGACGTAGAATAGACCAGGGGTTTGCCGGGCATTTCCTCATTGCGGCCGGAGATGACGATGAGCTCTTTTTCCAGCAGCTTTTGAATGGAATAGTCGCTGCTGACGCCACGGATGGCTTCTATCTCACCCTTGGTAATAGGTTGTTTATAGGCGATGATGGACAGGGTTTCCAGTGCGGCCGTGGAGAGCCGTTTGAGGAATTTTTCCCCATTCAGCTGCGCCACTGTCTTGTGATAGTCCTTTTTGGTGAGGAATTGCCAGCCTCCGCCGCTTTCACGGACTTCAAAGGGGTAGAATTCGGATGCATATTTTTCCCTGATGCCATCGATGGACGTCTGTATCTGTTCCAGCGTCAGCTTTTCTTCCATAAAACCAAAGGCGTTGTTTATCAGCTCAGTGATCTCCATGGAGGTGAGTGGTTTGTCGCTGGCAAAGATCAGCGCTTCGATGTGCGGGATGATATTTCCGATTTCCATATGTAAAGTTTGTGGCCGGTCGACGAATTAACCCTGCAGGGCCGCAGCGCCGCTGACGATCTCCGTAAGCTCCGTTGTGATGGCAGCCTGGCGGGCGCGGTTGTAGGAAAGGCGCAATTGTTTCAACAGCTCGTTGGCGTTGTCACTGGCCTTGTCCATGGCGGTCATGCGGGCACCGTGTTCGGAAGCATTGGCATCGAGGACAGCCTTGTACAGCTGTGTGTTCAGAATTTTCGGCATCAGCTCGGCTATCAGCTCTTCCTTGCCGGGCTCAAAGATAAAATCGTTATTAGCGGCGCCTGCCTTTTTTTCCACTTTGGGGATGGGGAGGAATTTTTCCACCACAAAGGTTTGCGTGGCGGCATTCTTAAATTGGCTATAGATGATCTCTACGGCGTCGAATTCCTTGTTCTCGAAGGCTTTGACGGCTGCCTGGGCAGCGGCTTGCACCCCTTCGAATTTCAGGTTCAGGAAAATATCCTTAAAAGTGTCGGAGACGTTGTAGTTATTCTTGGCAAAGTGTTCGTAGCCTTTTTTACCGATGCTCCAGATGGAAACATTGCCTTTGGAGAACTGGGTGGCATATTTTTCGCGGATAGCAGCTTTTGCCAGCTTGATCAGGTTGGCATTGTAGGCCCCGGCCAATCCACGGTCACTGGTGATAACGATCAATAATACTTTTTCTACGGGACGTTCTACGGCGAGGCTGGAACCCAGGTCCCCTTCGCTGCTGCTGACGATGTTGCTGAGCAGTTCCTGGAGCTTTTGAGCATAGGGGCGCATTTGGATAATAGCGTCCTGAGCCCGGCGAAGCTTGGCGGCGCTGACCATTTTCATCGCTTTGGTAATCTGCTGGGAGTTCTGGATGGATTTTATCCGGTTACGTACCTCTTTAAGTTGTCCTGCCATAGATTGCTCTAAAATTTGGCTGCGAAGGTACTGTAAACAGGCGAAAATTCCAGCTTTGGTGGGAAAAATGGGGAAACCGCCACCGGCATCCGGATAATCCCATTCGGCTAAGGAAAAGTTGAAAATATTGCTGAATTTTACATACTCAACCTATGGCAAAAAAAAGCAACAGTAACGGAAGCAAGGCCCGGAAACAGTTGGGCATATCGGCACGCAGCGGCAAGACGGGAGCTACCGGGATCATCCGGGACACGGGACAGAATGGCATGATCAAGCTGGGAATGGAAAAAACAGGGGTCGTTAAGCCGCCTGCCCAAAAAACCGTCCATGCAAGCTCCAATGGACGGGCGGGCGGGAAAAAGAAACAGCCTGTCATCCTTATTACCAATGACGACGGTATCAGCGCCCCGGGCATCCGCAACCTGGTGGACGCGGTACGGGGCCTGGGCAAGATCGTGGTCGTGGCCCCGGACAAACCACAATCCGGTATGGGTCATGCGATTACGATCGGCAATCCCCTCCGTCTCCACCCCATGCACCATCTTTTTGAAGGGGTGGAAGCCTGGCAATGCTCAGGGACCCCCGTGGATTGTGTAAAACTAGCCGTGGACAAGGTCCTCCGCCGCAAACCCGACCTCTGTCTCAGCGGGATCAACCATGGCAGCAACCATTCCATCAATGTCATTTATTCGGGTACCATGTCGGCTGCGGTTGAGGCTGCTATCGAAAGCATCCCATCCGTGGGTTTTTCGCTCCTGGACTACAGCGTCGAGGCGGATTTTACGGCTGCCCGTAAGTACGTCCGGATCATTGTAGAGGAGGTATTGGAGCACCCAATGGATAAACACTTGATACTCAATGTAAATTTCCCGGCTAT
>DASZVM010000801.1:0-9151 GCA_035547295.1 Puia sp.
CGACTCCTCCCTTACCCGTAGAAGGGTCCCAGGGCGACGCAGTCACCGTAGCTGCAATGACAACGGATGAATAAGATGGGATGGTCACCAGCTGCACTTGCCCGGCGGCGTTATACCCATTGACAAACTGGTCCTTCAGCCATACGTCGTTGCCGTTGATGCTGCAAATGGTATTGAATTCGTAACCGCCGGCATTATTCAGCGTGGAAATATTACCGTAAGTGGCATCATTGGCGGACGAAATAGCGGCCCCTTTTGCCTGAAGGATCAGGACACGCTGACCGGGAGCAAGTCCGGCAGGATCGTCTACCGTTATGGTATTGGAGGTCGTATTAACGGCAGTCACCCGGTAGTAAGTATTCAAAATGCCTGACACCGACTGGGCGCAGACATTGGAACAGGTGCATACGATCAGCAGTAACCAGGTTATCGTTACGGCGTTTTTCATAACATATTGGACAGCACCTACAAAATACGGTTTTTCCCCTGCATTGACAAGGGAGCATTATACATTCATAACCATGCACTTACATTAAACGAAGACAGAGGTTTCCGAAAGGGCCTCCGCATCCAGGATAAGATCATGTGCCTGTCAGCGATTCCCGGTACTCTTTTGGCGTACAGCCTTTCTGCCGTTTGAACGACCGATGAAAGTGTGCGATGCTCGTGTAACCTGTCTTATAAGCGATCTCCGAAATGTTCTCCGATGTGCCCACCAGCATACGGCAGATATGTCCGATGCGGATCTCGTTCAGACTTTCCACATAGGTTTTGCCCGTCTTCCTGCGGATAAGCCGGCAAAAAGCCCCCCTCGTCATATGTGCTTTTCCGGCCACCTCAGCCAGCGAAATGGGCCGGAAATAATTGGCTTTCATAAAAGCAAAAGCAGTATCTATGTCTTCGCCGGCAGACGGCGGCTTATAGGC
Source organism: Puia sp. (assembly GCA_035547295.1). Classification (GTDB taxonomy): domain Bacteria; phylum Bacteroidota; class Bacteroidia; order Chitinophagales; family Chitinophagaceae; genus Puia. Next base: position 927 of record DASZVM010000801.1, read on the forward strand.
AAAACTTTCCATGGATAAGGTCCTTGCTTCCTTCACCCCCGACAGCTCGTGCAGGATGGACAAAAGCCCAAGGTACAGCTCAAACCCCTTCCTTTCGCCAAGCCGGGACAACCGGATATCCATGTTTGCCGGCACCGGTGACGGGAATAATACCCCCTGCCGTGCCTTTTGCAAAAGATCATCGATCCCACTCAATTGATGCTTACCTAAAAAGCTGTCTGACAGCAGATCGGAAGGCCATCGCAGAACGACACCTGCGAGCCCCTGGCCGGAAGAATGATCCAGCGCGTGGGGAACGCCGGGAGCGATGAGCACAAGCACAGGGTCTTCGGAGGGAACAGGTGTGCTGCCGATGGTCAGTCTATGCCCTTTTTTCACCAGGATCAGCTCATATTCGTCGTGATAATGGAGAGAGGGTACGGACTCCTCCGCCGTCAGCGGCAGCAGGGTAAGGCATTCCTGTGAACCCAGGGAGGTGGCATCCCGTAAGACACTGTATTTCATGGCAATATCATTATACGGGTAAAAATAAATTACTTACTTTTACCCTGTGTTTTTTGGCACATATTGATAGGACAATGCACACACTGATATGATCATCCCCAACAGGATCGTCTCCCCGGTGACCTGGTTAAGCCTGATATGGGCGCTCCTTCCCTTCAGCGGCATAGGACAACTTTCCCCTGCAAAAAAATTCAGCCAGCTTACTACCCTGGACGGCTTGTCTCAAAGCACAGTATACTGTATCCTGAAAGATAAGTTCGGGTTCCTCTGGTTCGGCACCCAGGACGGCCTGAACAAATATGACGGGTATTCCTTCACCGTTTATAGAAATCGCACAGGCGTCTCCCGGTCCCTGCCGGATAACCAGATCAAATGTCTGGCGGAAGACTCCGGCGGCAATCTCTGGGTGGGAACGCAGGGAGGCGGACTGTGTTATTATGACCGTGACCAGGATGCCTTTCTCCGACCCGAGGACCTGGGTTTTCATTCGGATAAGCCCATCGATCAGGCTATTTTAAGCATCCATCCGGATAAAAAAGGGCATCTCTGGATCGGCACTTTTCACGATCTGTGGCTGATGGACCTGCAAAACAAGACTATCCGGCATTTTACCGCAAGGCCGGACGCTCCTTCGGGTGTAAGCAACCCCACCATCCAGTCCATCTTCGAAGATTCCCGTGGCCGCATCTGGATAGGTACCGACGGAGGACTGGATCTTTTCAACGATACCGACGGCACATTCACGCATTTCCTGCACGATGAAAAGGATGCCCGCAGCCTTAGCAGCAATAAAGTGCTTGCCATTACAGAAGATGCCCGTCATCAGTTGTGGGTCGGCACCAATGGAGGCGGGTTGAACAAAATGGACGGACCTACGGGAAATTTTACCCGCTACAGGAAAAATGGGAACATGGCAAACAGTCTCAGCGGTGACGTGGTGCGAAGCCTTTGCCCGGCTGAAGGGGGCGGATTGTGGGTAGGGACGGAAGACGCTCTTGATCTATTGCCGGCAGGGCAAGGCCCTATCCTGCACTACAGGAAAGGAGAGACGAGCGAAGGGAACCTCAGCGATAAGACCATCCTTTCCCTGCTGCGGGACAGCAGCGGGATACTATGGGCAGGCACTTCTGAAGGAGGTGTCAATAAATACGATAAGAACATCTTTTACTTCGACCTTCACCGCAGGACCGCCAACCCCAACAGCCTGAGCGCCGACATGGTCACCTCTTTTGCCGAAGCAGACAACGGGGACATCTGGATAGGTACGGATGGCGACGGGCTCCACCGGTGGGAAAAGTCTTCCGGCCGATTTATCCACTATCCGCCGGACGTAAGGGAAGATCGTTCGCCGGGCGGTCCTACTGTGCTATCCCTGCTTATGGACCAAAAAAGGGATCACCTCTGGATCGGGACTTACGGAAACGGCCTCAGCAGGCTTGACCTGCACAGCGGCATCTTCCATCATTACCGCGCAGGCAACGGCCCGGGGGAATTGAGCAATCCATCCATTTACGCGCTGATGGAAGACAGAGCAGGGAATATCTGGATGGCCACCAATGGAGGGGGGGTCAATGTTTTGGACCCGGCCACCGGGAGGATCGTCAAACACCGGTATGCAGACAATGAAGACAGCATCAGCAACGATTACATCCGCTGTTTTCTCCAGGACCGCGCAGGCAATATATGGATAGGCACTTATTCCGGCGGCATCAGCGTATACGATCCTCTTACCGGGAAATTCAGGGTATACAATAAAGTGAGGAACAACCTGGGCAACCAGGTCGTTTATGCCCTATACAAGGATACGAATGACAATATCTGGGCAGGGACCATGGGGGGTGGTCTGAACCTGTTCGATGCCCAACGGCGCCGGTTCATCTCCTTCACGGAAGAGAACGGGTTAAGCAATAACATCATCCATAGCATCATCGGGGATGAAAAGGGATATCTATGGTTAAGCACCAACAAAGGCATCAGCAGGTTTGCCCCCCGGACCAGGGAATTTAAGAACTATGGTATCTACAACGGTCTGCAAAATCCCGAATTCATCGTCGGCTCCGGCTATAAGACCCGCGACGGCCGCATCCTGTTCGGGGGTGTCAACGGCTTCAATATCTTTCAGCCCGGCAGCATGCCGGAGAATAAGACCCCGCCCGTCTGCCGCTTCACGGGCTTCTTCCTGTTCAACAAGCTTGTAGTGCCCGGCAGTCCGCATTCAGTGCTGACCAGGGATATCAATAATACCGCATCCATAACGCTGGCCCATGACCAGTCCGACTTTACCATCGGGTATGCCGCCCTGAACTATACCATGCCTGCGGGCAACCGGTATGCCTATATGCTGGAAGGATTTGATAAGACCTGGATCAATGCGGGAGATGAGCGCAGGGCCACTTATACCAACCTGGCGCCCGGCACTTACCGCTTCCTGGTCAAAGCCTCCAATAACGACGGAGTATGGAATAACACCCCGACCGCATTGGTTATCCATATCACCCCTCCTTTCTGGAAGACATGGTGGGCCTGGCTGCTGTATATCACTGCCGTCTGTATCGTATTGTACGTGATCTACAAGGACATCGTAGGGAAGGAAAAGCTGAAAGCCCAGGTACGGCTTCAGCAGCTGACGGCGGACCAGGCCAGGGAGCTGAACAGGGTCAAGCTGAATTTCTTTACCAATGTCTCGCACGAGCTGAGGACGCCCCTGTCCCTGATCATGGATCCCCTGAGAAAGATCCTCAGAGAAAAAGTGACGATAGAACAGGTGAAGCTATACAGCGGACTGATGTATGACAATGCCCGCCGTCTGATGAAGCTGATAGACCAGATGCTGGACCTCCGCAAGCTGGAAGAAGGCCATCTCAGGCTGGAGGCGAGGCCTGTCAATATCGCTGTCGTGACAAGGAACATCGCAGGACTGTTCGATATGCATGCCGTGGAAAGGAATATCCATTATTCGATAGGTACGACCAGCGAACCGGAAGCGCCGATAGATCAGGACAAGTTTGAAAAGATCGTGTTCAACCTCCTTTCCAACGCCTTCAAGTATACGCCTGACAACGGCCGGATCGAAGTCCTGGTCACTACCGACAAAACGTTTGCCGTCATCCATGTAAAGGACACTGGTGTCGGCATCCCCGCTCATCTAAAGGACAAGGTCTTCGAAATATTCTACCAGGTGGAAGGCTCGCACAGGTTTGAAAGCGGTTCCGCAGGCATTGGACTCGCCCTTACGAAAGAGCTGGTCGAGCTGCATGGCGGACATATTACGGTAGAAAGCCAGTTGGGAAAAGGTTCGGACTTTATCGTCCATCTTCCCCTGAACAGCGGACACGCCCTCTCAGCAACACCGCCGGAAAATATGTCCGCGGCCGATACGTACCCTGTTGCGGGGGAATTGCCCGTACCGATGGAGGTGGCCGACCCGGTGGAACAGGGTCCTCTGCTGTTGTTGGTGGAAGACAATGTTGATCTGAGGAACTATCTGAAACAAGAATTAGGACGGTCCTATAAGGTAGAAGATGCGTCCGACGGGATCACCGGGTATGAGAAGGCCGTTCAATGGGTACCCGACCTGATCATCAGCGATATCATGATGCCGGGGATCACGGGACTGGAGCTTTGCCGGAAGATCAAGACGGACGAAAGGACCAGTCATATCCCCGTCATCCTGCTGACGGCCAAGCAAGCCGACGTCCACCAGATAGAAGGTTATTCCGCAGGCGCGGACGCCTATATTCCCAAGCCGTTCAATATGGAGCTGGTGCTGGCCAGGGTGGAGAACCTGCTGGATTCCAGAAGACGCCTGAGACAGCTGTACCTTCAGTCGCAGGAACAGTCTTTTCCCCGCGAAGATCAGCAGCCCGGCATGAACCCTATGGACAGTCTGTTCCTGGATAAGGCTTCCGGGTTCGTCGAACAGCATATGGGCGATGTCCTCTTCGATACGGATGTCCTTGCGGATAAGTTGAAGATCAGCCGGCGCCAGCTGTACCGGAAACTAAAAGCGTTGACCGGCCAGACAGTACATGACTTCATCACCGGCATCAGGATGAAAAAAGCGGCTGAGCTGCTGTTGACAGGCGACTACAATATCTCGGAGGTTGCTTATAAAGTGGGCTATTCCGAGCCGGCCAATTTCAGCCGGTCGTTCACCCGCTGGTCTGGTAAAAGCCCCAAAAAATATATCTCCGGATACGAAAAGAGCTAATTGAACGGGGCCGCGGACGTGTAGCTGCGGATGAGACCCCATACAGGCGCATCACTGTCGAATACTGCATTGAGCCCCTGCTCTTCCATCGGAGGATCACCCATAAACCCGTCCCCTTCCTTCCACATGGTCTGTCCCTTTACAGGCCTGCCCTCGCCGCCAAACGCCCAGAAATTGCAGCCGGCGATACCTCCGTTGCGGAGGATATTCTCCCGGACGACATCAAACATCGCCTCATAATATTGCCGCCGCAGCGTAACGGGCGAGGCAGGATCGAAGGACTGCCGGTCCCTGGGAAGACCGAACTCCTCGATCACCAGCGGCTTATTCAGGTTGCGCGCCACAGCGACATGCCTGTCTATATAAGATCTCGTATTGCGAAGAATGGCAGGCATGCCGGCGGCAATAGCCGTATCGCTGAAATAGCCCCAGTTCTTTGGCCAGACATGGATGGTAAGATAATCTATCGACCCGATGGCATGGATATCCCTGTACACCCGGATATCATCGTCCGTGCTGGCCTGTCCTTCCGTGCCGATGGTGACAAGATGATGGCTGTCCATGGATTTGATCAGCGCGGCGGTTTCGCCGATCCATTGCTTATACTCTTCATTGGCAAAAGGACGCATGGGCCTGGGCTCATTCCCCAATTCCCAGGCCATGATAACGGGATCATCGGCATATGCCGTCCCTGTATAGCTATTCTTTCTTCCGACGATCTTTCTTACCTGTCTGAAATAATCCTCCTTACAGGGATCGCATCCATAAAAACGGGAAGTTCGATCTCTCAGCTCGTCCCATGTCATTTTACGCAGCAGCATGCTGTCGGGAAGCCGGCCGTTCCAGTTAAGGTACTGGAGAAACCCGCCGCTCCAATCCCAATTATTGCTGAAGTAAAGGACAGCTTTCATTTTATGTTTGCCCATTTCCGCTAACAGGAAATCCAGTCCCTTCAGGGCGTCTTCGCTGAACTTTCCCTTTTCGGGCTGCAGGGAAGGTCCGATGCGATAGGACCCGTCGATGGGTCCGCTGCCTTCGGCTCCTGCCACGATACGCAGATTGGTGACTCCCTGGCGGGCCAGGAAAGATAGTTCCCGCTGCACCCGTTGCCTGCCTTCCTTCCCGAACCTCCCGTTAGCCAGCAGTCCACCCTGCCAGTAATTGGCGCCGATGTAGTAATAAGGTTTCCCGTCGAGCAGAAAAGTAGTGCCGTCCCTTTTTACAAAGCCGTCCGTTTTTCCCACCGGCCCCGGCGTACCGGATGCGGCAAACGGGGGAATGCTGCCCACCGAAAGCCCGGCGGTCTCCGGGGTGTCGATATGCAGTCCGGTTACCTGCTGCTGGTGAAGTATGCCGGCATTCTTATTCGTATTCCTTATATCCCGGATCGTTGCATCGCTGCCATCCTGTAAAGCGATCATGGCCTCTGTGGCACCGGCTGCCGCCCCCTTCAGTCCCTCTATCCCCAGTCCCGTGAAATGATCGCAGGCAACGGCATTGGTAAACCAGGAAGGCAGGGGGCCCTCCCAGCGTATGTCGAGGTCCTTCAGCGTAAGGCCATTTATATAACGGGCATATATAGCTGGTATATCATGTTCGAAGATGGCCTGGCGGCTGTCATTGGCAGCCCGCAGATCGAAATTGCCGGAATACTGATCGGTAAGCGGCCCCTTTACCACGGTCAGCTGCACCCTTTCCATCCTGATATCCTGCAATACGCTTTCAGGCGATCCATAGATGACGATGCCCTCCTCTCCTTTGGCGATGATATTCGAAAAACGCAGGTTGCGGATCTTTCCCACCTCCCTGCTGCCCAGGCCGGGCAATGCGGAGATATGTATAGGCTCCCCATGCCCCCACCACTGCCCGGGATAAAGACGGGTATCGATGATCATATTGGAAAAGACCATATTCTCCATATCTCCCTTACGCCGCTGGAATATACCGATGCCCCGGTTAGCCCCGTAGATACGGATATTGTCAAACAGCAGGTTGCCGGAATTATTGTCGTTGAAAGCATTGTAGCCCACGCGGATGCCGCTGGACCTCGAAGTAAGGCTGCAGTTGGTCACGGTGAGGTTGCTGGTGCTGATGACCGCCATCGCATCGTCCCCCGCACGTACGTCACAGTCGGAGATAACGACATTTTTCGAGTCGTACATGTCGATGCCGTCGCTGTTGGGAATGCTCATATCGTTGTCGATGAATATACCCTGCACCCTGGCGTTATCACAGGCATTCAGGTCGATGGTCCAGTCATTCGCATTCCGGACGGTGATATCCCGGATGACGACTTTTTTACAGGCATGGAAGATGATCTGGGTGCCGGGCCTGTCCGAAAAAGCCCCTTTCCACATGACGGGGCCACCCTTCTTTGCCCCGGCAGGGTCCATATACGCCTTCCCTTGCCTGGCATATCTGCTGTCCTCTTCGCTGCTGACCTGGACGCTGTCCATATAGAAAAAAGCCGACGCCCGTCCGTCGATGACCCCGGAGCCCGTGATGGATACGTTTTCTGCCTTATCGGCAAATATCAGTCCCAGCTTTTTGCCTCCTGCGCCGGACCCGCTGAAGCCATAGTCTGTCTGCAGCAGATAGTCGGCAGTATTGCCGGAAGCCAGCAGTACGGCCCCCGGGCTTAAATGCAGGTTGATATTGCTGAACAATTGTATAGTCCCTGTCACAAAAGTACCGGCCGGTACATACACTGTACCGCCCCCGGCTTTTACGCATGCGGCGATCGCCTTGCCGATGGCCCTGGTATCCAGCGTACGGCCATCACCTTTGGCCCCAAAACGTTTTACATTAAAAAAACCATCAGCCGGGCCTTGTGCATGCAGTACGGACAGAAGGGTAAAACAAAGCCCTGTAAGGGTAACAGATCTTTTGATACGCAACATATGTTTTATTGTTTTCAACAACGGAAAGGTTAATTGACAGGCACCATCCGGAAATTACAAATGGAAAAATTGCTCTGGCTGGGATTAGCGTCCTTTAGCATGAATTCCATGATGATGGGATTGGAGAAGGTAAAGCCCTCCAGGTTGCCCCAACTCTTCAACGGCACTGTAAAGGTCCGCCATTTGCCGCTCGTGGAATAAGGGTATGAGCCATTGCCGGCGTCATAAAAGAACTCCTTGAAATTGCCGCTGTTGAATACCATATACAGCTTCAACGGCAAGGCCGGAGGGTTCAAAGGCGTATACATCTCGAACTTCAGGGCATAATTCACATATTTCGAAGGGTCGCTCACCAGCTCGGCAGGCATTGCGCAATTGTTGCTGCAGAAAGGGTCCCAGGCCCATCCGCCCTGCCAGGATTTGGCCACTTTGAAATAAGGGCCGTTGACGGGTGCGGGGTCTGGTCCGGAAGAAAGGTAAGAGCTGCCGTTCCACCCGTTGAAATGGGACATGTCGAAAAGGAAGTTCCGGTTATCGTGATACCAGGCAATGGTGGCCTGGTTGATATTTGAAGGAGCGACGCCTTTGACATTGACGGGCCCCGGCTGTGC
>DASZVM010000802.1:0-3128 GCA_035547295.1 Puia sp.
CTCAAGTGGGCTATCCTGGGCATCTTCTTTTATGTGGGATCGCAGGTGGGTGTGGGCAGCTTTTTTATCAGATTTTCAAAGTTTGTGGCTGACATACCGGAAAAAGAAGCGGGTCGGCTGTTTGCTTATATAGCCATGGTCGGTTTTATGGCGGGCCGGTTCCTGGGGACATTTTTTATGCGATATATAAAGCCTGCGAAGCTGTTGTCCCTGTATGCGGCCATCAATGTGCTGCTGCTGACGGTGGCCCTGCTGACAAAGGGGAATACCGCTGTCTATTGCGTCATGGCTACGCCCTTCTTTATGTCCATTATGTTCCCCACTATATTTGCGTTGGGAATCAAGGACCTGGGAGAGGAGACCAAGATGGCGTCCTCTTTCCTGGTGATGGCCATCATCGGGGGAGCGTTTGCGCCGCTGGCGATGGGTGCGATATCGGATGCTACGGGCAGCATACAAGTCGCGTATATAGTACCGCTGATCTGTTTTGCATACATATTGTATTACGGTCTTAGCGGGCATAAAATAAAACCTGTAAAAGCATGAGATATTGTCTTGCATTGGATCTTAAGAATGACGCCGGTCTGATTGCGGAATACGAGCAATGGCACCGGGAAATATGGCCGGAGATCAAGACGAGCATCCGGGATGGTGGCATTACGGATATGGAGATATACAGGCTGGAGGACCGTCTCTTCATGATCATAGAGACGTCGGCGGATTTCAGCTTTGAAAGGAAAGGGGCGATGGATGCGGCCAACCCTGCCGTTCAGAAGTGGGAGGAGCTGATGTGGAAATACCAGGTCGCTGTTCCAGGTGGGAAGCCGGGGGAGAAATGGCGGGTGATGAACAAGATATTTTCATTGGATCAATAATTTAATAAAGAATAGCATGTTCAGTTTGCAAGGAAAGAATGCCGTCATCACAGGCGGTGGCAGCGGCATCGGCAAGGCGGTGGCCCTGCTCCTGGCTAAGCAGGGGGCAAGGGTATATGTAGTGGATCTTAACGAAGGACAGGCATCGGAGACGGTGAAGGAAATAGAGGCTGCCGGGGGAAAGGCATCGGCGCATGCGGCGGACGTATCCAAACAGGAGGAGGTGGTGCAGGTATTTGCCGTTGTCCCAAAGGTGGACATTGTAGTAAACAGCGCGGGCGTCAGCCATGTCGGCACGGTGGAGACGACGCCGGCTGCCGACTTCGACAGATTGTACAATGTAAATGTAAAAGGAGTATACAATAGTCTTTATGCGGCCGTCCCTCTGATGAAAAAAACAGGCGGTGGGGTCATCGTCAATATGTCCTCTATCGCGGCCCTGGTGGGCATTCCCGACCGGTTTGCCTATTCCATGACCAAGGGGGCCGTGACGGCCATGACCTTGTCGGTGGCAAAAGATTATATCCAGCACGGCATCCGCTGTAACTGTATCTCTCCTGCCAGGGTGCATACGCCTTTTGTGGATGGGTTCTTGAAGAAGAACTATCCGGGAAAGGAGCAGGAGATGTTTGACAAGCTGTCGAAGACGCAACCCATCGGGCGGATGGCAAAGCCGGAGGAGATAGCGGGGCTTATCCTGTATCTCTGCAGCGACGAAGCGTCGTTCATTACGGGCTGCGACTATCCCATCGACGGAGGATTTGTAAAATTGAACAATTAAATATTTATATATGAAGCTGATCAGGCATGGCCAACTGAACAATGAAAAGACAGGTATTGTATTATTTGATAAATATTATGATACTTCTTCCTTTGGTGAAGACTACAACGAACAATTCTTTGGATCGGGCGGTCTGACGAGGTTGAAGGAATTTGTGGACAAGAATAAGGGATCGTTGAAGGAACTGCCTGAGGGAACGAGGTTGGGATCGCCTGTCGCGCGTCCTTCAAAGATCGTTTGTATCGGTCTTAACTACGCGGACCATGCGAAGGAGACGGGGGCTACGCCTCCGCCGGAGCCTGTGATCTTTATGAAATCGACCACTGCGCTGGTGGGCCCTTATGATGATATTGTCATACCCCGTGGGTCCAAAAAAACAGATTGGGAGGTGGAGTTGGCTGTCGTCATCGGCAAAAAGGCCGGCTATGTGGAAGAGAAGGATGCATTGGGGCATGTAGCGGGGTATTGCCTGCACAACGATGTTTCCGAGCGGGAGTTCCAGATCGAGCGCAGCGGTACCTGGGACAAGGGCAAGGGCTGTGATACGTTCGCGCCCCTGGGGCCTGTGCTGGTGACCCCTGATGAGGCGGGCGATGTCGATAAACTGCGTTTATGGCTTACGGTGAACGGTAAGAAAATGCAGGATGGCACTACGGCCAATTTTATTTTCCGGGTACCTTTTCTCATTTCCTATGTCAGCCGGTTCATGACCTTGCTTCCGGGGGATGTGATATCGACGGGCACGCCTGCCGGTGTAGGGATGGGTTTTAATCCGCAGACATATCTGAAACCAGGAGATGTCGTCGAGCTCGGTATCGATGGTCTTGGTACGTCGAGACAAAATGTAAAAGCCTATGTCGCTTAAGATCGATTCGCATCAGCATTTCTGGAAATTCGATCCTTTCCGGCATGCGTGGATAAATGACGAAATGCATATTATCCGGAAGGACTTTTTACCGAACGATCTGCACTCCATCCTAGAAGCGGCGGGTATCGACGGCTGTGTGCTGGTGCAGGTGGACCAGACGGAGGATGAGAATGATTTCCAGCTGGAGAATGCGGCAAAGCATGATTTTATTAAAGGAGTAGTGGGCTGGGTGGATCTGCAGTCGCCTGATGTGGAAGAACGGCTGGCCTGGTATCAACGTTTCCCCAAGATGAAGGGGTTCCGGCATATACTGCAGGGGGAGAGGGACAGGGCGTTGATGCTGAAGCCTGCGTTCAAGCGGGGGATCGGTGCGTTGCGGAAGTTTGGATATACGTATGACATCCTTATTTTCCCGGATCAGTTGGGTTATACAAAAGAGTTTACGGCGGCCTTTCCTGACCAGCCGTTTGTGATCGACCACATCGCCAAGCCATATATCAGGGAGCGGCGGCTGACGGAGGAATGGAAGGCGGCGATCCGGGCCGTTGCGGCGCATAAGAATGTGTACTGTAAGATCTCGGGTGTGGTGACGGAGGCTGATCCG
>DASZVM010000803.1:0-3184 GCA_035547295.1 Puia sp.
CCACCGATTTTACTTTTTACAGGAATGGGAAAGATATTTATCTGAAATAAAACCAAAACAATAAGAGCTAAAAGGGAAGAGCGGTAACTCTTCCCCGGAGGTTTCGAAAATTTAAACGGAGCAAACACGCGGCCAGCGGGATCTGCTCCTATTCTTAACCCATATAACAAATGTAATGAAAAAACAGGGACACGGGAGCCCCCCGGCATCGATTTGCCTGCAATGTATTTTGCTTATGAAACTTTCCATCCTGCTTGTGATCGTGACATGTCTGCATGCTTCCGCGCATGTACATGCACAACGGCATTTCAGCATCAGCCTGCGACAGGAGTCCGTCGACAGGATATTTACCATCATCCAGAAAAAAAGCGGCTATCGTTTCTTTTATAATTACGGCTATGTCAAAAAGCTGGGTAAGACGGACCTGGTAGTGACGGACGCTTCGCTCACCGAGGTCCTCGACAGGCTGCTGCAGGGCCGGATGATGTACAGGATCATCGAGCCGGATGTAGTGGTCATTACAGACCGTATACAGACCAATCCTGCCAAGACCGATATCTCAGGGACCGTCTATACGGAGAAAGGCGAGCCATTCCCGGGCGTCTCCGTACAGGTGAAAGGGACCCACACAGGTACGATCACCAATGAAAGAGGGGATTTTATGATGACAGTCCCGGAGGATGCTGTCCTGGAATTTTCCTATGTCGGCTACACCACCCAACGGATAGCTGTACAGGGTAAGAAAAAGCTCACTATCCATCTGAACCCTGTCAGCGCTGATATGAACGAAGTCGTGGTGGTAGGGTACGGCACCAGCAGGAAGGTCAACGTCACCGGCGCAGTGACTACCCTTGACATGAAGGACAAGGAGAATACCCCGATCACCAATGCAAGCCAGGCGCTGCACGGCGTCTCGGGCCTCTGGGTAAACCAGGCCGGCGCACAGCCCGGCGCCGACGGCGCCACCATCCGCATCAGGGGCATCGGCACCCTGAACAACAACGACCCATTGGTGCTGGTGGATGGCATCGAATATGACCTGAACGAGATCAACCCCGCCTTTATCGAAAATATCACCGTACTGAAGGACGCCTCTGCCGCTATCTATGGATCCCGCGCAGCCAATGGGGTGATACTGGTGACGACCAAAACGGGTAAAAAAGGTAAAATGCAGATGGATTACAATTTTTCCTACGCCGTTCAAAAACCAACGTATCTCCCCGACGTGGTGTGGGACCCTATCCAATACATGCAGATGAAGGACCAGGCATTGATCAACGAGGGCAAGTCGCCCACTGCCGTGGATTATACCCAGGCGCAGATCGATGAATACAAGGCCGGCATGACGACGGACCCGCTCGTCTATCCGCGTATAAACTGGTTTGACAGGGTCCTGAAGGACGGTAACCTCCAGCAGCACAACCTGCGTTTCTCGGGCGGTTCGGATAAAATGGTATATAACATCGGGCTTGGCTATATGGACCAGGATGGCATCCTCATCGATGCCAACCATGCCGACAGGTATACGCTTAACGTCAGCCTTGGCGCAAATGTGACGGACAGGCTGAAAGTAGGCGCCGATATCGTCGGGAATTACAGGACCTATACGCAGCCGGCTTTTGGAGCGCCCAATGCCACCAGTTATTATTTCACCCGGCTCATGCGCGTATTGCCCATATTCGGTACTTATACGCATGACGGCCGTTATGCCAGCGCTGTCTTCAGTACCCCTGGCAGGAATACCATAGAGAACCCCATCATGCTGCTGAAAGAAGGCAGCTATAAGAACAGGATCCAGCGCACCCTGCTGAAACTTTATGCAGAGTACCGGCTGCCGTTCGATCTGCGATATAACGTAAGTCTTGGCGTGGACAGGCTGAACGCCTATACCACGAACTTTGTCCCTTACCTGGTATCTTACAACCCCAAAACCCTTGCCCCGAATAACTACAATATCAATCCTGCTTCCAATAACTGGGACAATGATAACCTGAACCTTTCTTTTTATCAAACCCTCAACTGGGATAAAAAGATCGCGGGCGATCATGTCATCGGATTGATGGCAGGCTCGCAGTACAATAATTTCGGGACGAATGCCTTTAATGGCCATGCGGAAGGATATTTTGACAATACCCTCAGCGACCTGGCCGCGGGCTCTACCAATATGACCACCAGCGGCGCCGGCACCAAGGATGTGCTGGTCTCTTATTTCGGCAGGCTGAACTACAGCTATAAGGAAAAATACCTGCTGGAAGGCATCCTGCGTTATGACGGCTCTTCCCGTTTTGCCGACGGACATCGCTGGGGCACCTTCCCCTCGGTGTCCGCGGGCTGGCGTATCGACAAGGAGACCTTCATCCACCTCCCCGCTATGTTCGACCTGTTGAAATTGCGCGCTTCATGGGGCAAGCTGGGTAACCAGGCCATTCCCCTATACAGCTATCTGAATACGGTGAACATCGGTACGAATTATTCCTATTCCTTTAATAACACCGTCTCTTCCGGCGCGGCCATCACCGCGTACAATGACCCCAACCTGTCCTGGGAAACCACCACGGACTACAACGGAGGGCTCGATGTCTCCCTATTGAAAGGCAGGCTGCAGGCTACTTTTGATGTCTTCAAAAGACGCACGTCCGGCATCCTGCAATCCGTCAAGATTCCCGCACAGATAGGCAACCTGGCAGGCCCCACCCAGAATGTTGGTGTAGTGGACAATACAGGTTATGAGCTGGGACTGGTACACCGCGGCGCTATCGGGGACTTTACCTATGAGATAGGCGGCAATATCAGCTATGTAAAGAACAACGTGGTTTCCCTGAGGGGACAGTCCCTTATCAGCACCAACCGTATCACGGCCGAAGGCCACCCGATCAACGCCTACTATCTGTACCAGGCCACGGGTATTTACCAAACCCAGGCAGACGTGGATGCAAGCGCAAAGTTCAGCAACGCGGTAAAACCGGGATATATTCAATATAAAGATGTCGTAAAGGATGGTAAGCTGGATGGATCGGACAGGGTCATCGTAGGCAGCTCTTCTCCGAAATACATGTATGGCTTTAATATCAATGTCGGGTACAAAGGACTTACCCTGAGCTCCTTCTTCCAGGGCGTACAGGGCGGTTATATCTATCCTTCATTGAACTTCGCCTGGCCTTTCAACAATGGGGCAGGGGTGACC
>DASZVM010000804.1:0-4476 GCA_035547295.1 Puia sp.
CCTGGCTGGTGACAGTAACCTGGAACCTGGTAAACCTGATCATCGGGGGTGTCATAATGGGGTTCCTGCTGATGATCGTCAGCAGCAGGAAATTCTGGCGCGCCCTCAAGTATTTCTCGGCCTTTATCGCCAACTATACGATCGGGCTTGCCATAGAGCTGAACCCTTTCAACATCCTGCAGGCGAAGATCGACCAGGGATACAAGGATAGAGAAACCCTTTTCCGTCAGTCTGCGCGGCTGAAAGGAAAACAGAGTGAATTGAAGGAAAAGCTGGAAGATAAAGAAAAGGAGCTGCAGCTGAACATCAAGAAGGTGAAGATCCTTCAGTCCGAGAACGCGAACCACCGGCAGATAGACCTGTACGCAAATAATGTTATCCGTTGCCGCGAGTATATCGACAACGTCATGCCTATCGTGAGCGACCTGAACAAGCTGATAAGTTTTGCCGATGCGGCCTATGAAGAGAGCGGTATCATGCTGGAGGATGCGAAGCTGGACCTGGAGGCCAAGAAAGACCTCTATTATTCCGTCACTACCGGGCTCTCCGCCGTCACCAGCGCCATGAAGGCTTTCAAGGGAGATGACGAGCTGAACCAGGATGCGGAGAGGGCGCTGGCCATCTTAAAGGCCAACATCGGGGAAAAGATCGGGCATATCAAGTCCGCCATCGATGTCACTTCCCGCTTTATGGATGACAAGACGCTGGAAGATAAGGCCAAGTCCGCCCAGGCCCTTGAGCTGATAAACAGCTTTGACATGGGGAAGGATTTCAACTACAGCGATAGGGCCTCGAAAGAGGAACGGGGAAGATTGAAAGATGTCAAGACCCCTGACCGCTATAAAGGATTACTAGATTAAACAAATTAATTATTGAACCCTTAAAATTTTAAATATATGTCAGTTAAAGTAAAACCCGCTGGAAAATTGCTCATCATTGCTGCCGTAGTAACGGCAGGCATACTGGGCGTCAAATGGTATCAGAATCGTCCGAAAGAAGCCGGGAAGGCTGTAGAGGTAGGAAAGGTAGTGCTCCCGGATGCGCCTGAAGCATCGTTGAAAGGGGATGCGGTCCTGCTGCCTCTGCCTTCCGATGCCGATGCCGTCAATGGCGGCACGCGTATCACATGGGAACGTATGGCCTGGAACAGCCAATTCTCCGGTCTGTATGCCAACGGCGGCATACGTACGTCCAGGAACTCCCTGTTTGACAAAGCGCACCTGGACATTTCCTATGTAAGGCAGGACGACTGCAACAAGCAGATGGCCGACCTGGTGAAATTTGCCGGAGAGTACAAGAACAATCCCAACGAGCCGGG
This sequence comes from Puia sp., assembly GCA_035547295.1. Taxonomy (GTDB): domain Bacteria; phylum Bacteroidota; class Bacteroidia; order Chitinophagales; family Chitinophagaceae; genus Puia. The sequence goes on from DASZVM010000804.1 coordinate 1,319, forward strand.
TGTCCTTATCACCTTTATGGGTGACGGCATGCCTGCCTTCATGACCTCCTTATCGAAGGAACTGGAGCCGCTGGGCCAGGAATATCAGCCCGTCATCATACCTGTAACGCACGGTAAGTCTTACGGTGAAGACCAGGTGATGGGACCCTCGTCCTGGAAACAGGACCCGCACAATGCGGTAGGCAAATGCGTAGCCGGTGTGCTGAGGGACGGGGACGTCAACATCCTGTTGAAATGGGCCGGTGACAACGGTCTTAAGGTCAACCCGGATGAAACCACGTATGATGCAACGGCCATCAATCTGATAGCCGCGGGCGATTTCCTGGATGCTCCGAATAAATATATCACGGGATATACGGAGAGCAGGAAGATCGTCACCAATGGCAAAACGACGGGGAGGGATACTGTCGTAGGTGTGGATGCCGTCGCCACCTGGACGCCCGGCGACGTGAATGTCGCCACCAAGAAAGGCGGTCTCATCACTATCGCCAGCACGAGGCAATATGCTTCGCAGATGTCCAACCAGACGATAGCCATCAAAAAGTGGGCGAACGATCACCGTACGGACATCGAGAATATGATCATCGCCCTGGCCCAGGCCGGCGACCAGGTACGCAGCTTTAGCGAGGCGAAGCAATTCGCGGCCGAAGTGAGCGCAAAGCTTTACCAGGAAAAGGACGCAGCTTACTGGCTGAAGTACTACAATGGCGTAGCTGAAAAGGATATCCGTGGTCTGACGGTGAACCTGGGCGGCTCCATGGTATTCAACCTGGCGGATATGGCGGGTACCTATGGGTTGGGCAGCGACAAAGTGGACCGCTATAAAGCCGTCTATAATACGTTCGGCAACCTGATGGTGAAGATGTACCCCTCTATCCTGCCCAGTTTTATGCCTTATGAAAAGGCGGTGGACAAATCCTTTCTTCTCAGTGTGATATCCAATCACCCTGAATTGCTGGAAGGCAAGGCCATCGAGACGAAATATGCGGATCAGATCACGGAAGCCGTGTCTTCACGGAGCTATCACATCGAGTTCGAGACGGGCTCTGCCATTATCCGGCCGTCCTCTTACAGGACGCTGGATGAGATCTTCGAATCGGCTGTGGTTGCCGAAGGTCTGAAACTGGGTGTTTACGGTCATACGGACAACCATGGTTCCGACGCTGTCAATATCCCTCTTTCTGAAAAGAGAGCTGCTGCTGTAAAGGATTATCTTATCCGTAAAGGCTTGCAGGAAACGCGTATCGAGTCCAGGGGTTTTGGTTCTGCCAAGCCTGTGGCCGACAACGGTACGGAAGAGGGCCGCAGCCGCAACCGTCGCGTGGAGATCGTGTTAGGTAACTAGTTTTTTAATTGGGGGCGGCTGAACCCCGCCCCCATAATATGTTCTGTATGTTCACACCTTTTGAGAAAATAAGCCGGACCACAGCCCTTACGATGGTGCTGGTACAGGTGATCGTGCTATTGTCCGTATGGCAGTCTTTTCCGGCGGGGCTTATCCCCTCTCCTTTGCGGATAGGAGAAGCGCTGGGCGGATTGCTTACTTCCAGCCTGCTGTGGGACAATGTGCTGGTGAGCCTGTTGCTGACGCTAAAGGCGCTGGTCTTTTCCGTAGCGATCACTTTGTTTTTTTCCTATTTATCCGTGGTGCCCTTTTTCAGGCCGCTGGCCCAGTTCATCGTAAAATGCCGGTATCTTACCCTGACGGGTCTGATATTTATTTTTACGCTGCTGACCAGGGACGGCAGTCAGCTGAAGCTTTCGCTGCTGGTGTTTGGCATCGTGCCTTTTTTCACCACATCCTTTATGTCTGTGATCATGCATACCAATGCGCAGGAGTTCGAGCTGTGTCAGACGCTGGGATATGGGAGATGGCAAAGCCTCTACGAAGTGATCGTCGTCGGTAAGGCGGACCAGGTCTTTGAGATCGTACGGCAGAACTTTGCCATTGCCTGGATGATGATCACGATGGTGGAGGGGTTGAGCATGAGCGAAGGAGGAGTAGGTACGCTGCTGATCAAGTATAATAAATACAATGACCTGGTGCATGTGATGTCTTTGCAGGTGGTGATCTTTGGCTTGGGACTTTTCTTTGACTATTTACTGGGGAGATTGCGTTACTGGCTCTTCCCGTATACAAAACTATAACTATGACTATCTATAGCAAGGGGGAAACGCTTTTGCAGGTGAAAGACCTTTCCCTTACGTATGGCAATAAGTGTATCCTGCATGACATCAACTTCAGCATCGAGGATATCATCCGGCCGGGTGTGCAGCAGGGGCAGGTGGTATCGCTGATCGGCCGCAGCGGTATCGGAAAGACACAACTCTTCCGGACCCTCTCCGGATTGCAAAAGCCCCAAGGAGGTCAGATCCTTGTCCGGGAGAGTACCCCCTGGTCGCTGCGTCCCGTTCATGCCGGCGACATGGGTGTCATTTTCCAGAACTACTATCAATTCGGGTGGAGGACCGTGGAGCAGTCACTCAGGCTGGCGGCCCGTCAGAATAAAGCGTTGATGGGACGGGAAGCGGAGGCTATCCTGGAGTATGCTGCCGGGTTCGATCTGTCGGACGTGTTGAAACGTTATCCCAGGCAGCTGTCCGGGGGACAGCAGCAGCGTGTGAGCATTATTCAACAATTGTTGAAGGGGTCGGATTTCCTTCTGCTTGACGAACCGTTCTCGGGATTGGATGTTTGCGTGCTGGATAAGGTGGTCAATCTTTTACTGAAGGTGTCCTTATCGCATGAGTTCAAGACCCTGATCATCGTATCGCATGATATTGCTACCACGGTGGCTATTTCCGATACAGTGTTTATCCTTGGCAGGCAGGCTGGGATCGAAGGGTCTACCATCGTGCAGAGTATCGACCTGATGGAACGGGGACTGGCCTGGCAGGAGAATGTCCATGAGGAAAAAGCTTTTGCGGAGACGATCCGGGAGATCAAGGCTTGTCTTTAAGCAGTGCTGAGGCTCAGCCTTTCAGCAATGTCCTGATACCAGCCGTGGCTATCTGCATCCCGATGCAAAAGACCAGGAAGGCGCTGAGCCTGTTGACGATCTGCTCACCTCTTGGTCCCAGTCTTTTTATCAGGCGGGGGGTATTGGCATAGCAGATATAGATCAGCAGGCAGATAAGGAGGACGGCGATAAAGAGGG
>DASZVM010000805.1:0-5297 GCA_035547295.1 Puia sp.
CAGCCTGACCTTCAATACACCCACCATCCACCCCAAATTGGTGACCAACGGGTATACCTGGACGAAGAATTTCGACTCGGCCTATTATTCCTATTACGATTATAAATCCCATCCCCAGAAGGCTAACAGCGCCTTCCCGTTCTCGCTGGATTACCTGGATGCGCTGCAGCAGCACAACAACGACCCCTCGCTGCCAAAGACGGATATCGACCCCGCCACGGGCAATTATGTGTACTACGGCAATACGGACTGGCAAAAAGTGCTGTACGGCGCTTCCAACCCCGCAACGGACCAATCCCTCAGCGTATCAGGAGGCAGCGATAAAGCTTCGTACTATCTTTCCGGTCACTATCTGTACCAGAAAGGCATCTTCCGCTATAGCCCCGACAACTATAAGGTATACAATATCCGCAGCAAAGGAACGGTGGACCCGTTCAGCTGGCTGAAGCTGGAGGACAACCTGCAATATTCAAAGACCACCTATTTCTTCCCCATCATCAACCATGCCGACCCCGTGACACCGATATGGAGAAGGATCTCCGATGAGTTCTTCCCTGTCGCCATGCTGTTCAACCCCGACGGCACCCTCACGCAGAATGCCGCCATCACGCTGGGATCCTTTGTATCGGGGAATAACTATTCCAATCAGGCGACGAACTATTTCAGCAATACCGCCGGCTTTACCGCAAAGTTCCTCAAGGATAGATTGCGGGTGCATGGCAACCTGACCCTGAGCTATACCACTTACCTGGAAACAAGACTGTTCACGCCCGTACCCTACGAGGTAAAGCCCGGCGTCCCCTTGGAGATGGGCGACAGCCGTATGAACGAACAGAACAACCAGACGAGTTATACGGGGACCAACCTTTATACGGAATACGAACAGCATTTTGGAAAACATTATTTCAAGGGGCTGGTGGGCTACAACTATGAGCATTCCTTATTAAAGACAAGATATTATCAACGGTATGGCCTGATCAACCCTGCCCTGCCCGATTTCTCGCTGATAGACGGACAAGCGTTCACCCTTACAGGCGGTGGCAGCGAATGGAAGACGCTGGGCGGCTTTTTCAGGTTCAACTACAACTATGACGACCGCTATCTGCTGGAGATCAACGGCCGCTATGACGGATCATCGAAATTCCCCGAAGATCAGCAGTATGGGTTTTTCCCCTCCGCTTCCGCGGGCTGGCGTGTATCCAAAGAGTCGTTCTGGAACGTGTCCAGGGACGCCGTGTCGGACCTCAAGCTGCGGGCCTCCTATGGTACGCTGGGTAATGGGAACGTAAACCCTTATCAATACCTGGAGACCATGCCCGTGTCCAAACTGGGAATGGTGCTGAATGGTATCGTGCCCGACGCCACCCACAACCCCAACGTGATCCCTGACGGGCTGACCTGGGAGAAATCCACCACCGCCAACTTCGGTACGGACGTGAGCTTTCTCAACGATAAGCTGAGCGCCGGCTTTGACTGGTATACCCGCAGGACGACGGACATGTTCACCGTCTCCATGCCTTTGCCGGCAGTATTTGGCGCCAGCGTTCCAAAAGGGAATTACGCCGACCTGAGCACCCAGGGATGGGAGTTGAACCTCACCTATCGGGGACAGGCAGGCAGCAGCCGGCCCCTGCATTATTCGGTACGGCTGATACTCTCCAACAGCGTGTCCCATATTACTAAGTTCAACAACCCTACAGGACTGATCAACACCTATTACAAGGGTATGAAGGTGGGTGATATATGGGGCTATGTCAACGAAGGCTACTACAAAGATGCGGACGACATCGCCAAGCACGCGGACCAAACCCTCATCCGTGTGTCCAGCGCCAACCAGCCCCTGCCCGGTGATATCAAGTTCAAAGACCTGGACGGCAATAACAAGATCAACCCAGGTGATGGGACCGTAACCAACCCGGGCGACATGAAGATCATCGGCAACTCTTCCCCCCGGCTGCCCTTTGGCATCAACCTCGGCGCGGACTGGAACAACTTCTTCTTCTCGGCCTTCTTCCAGGGCATCTGGAAGAGGAACTGGTGGCCGGGCGCCGACGCCTCGCTCTTCTGGGGACAATATAACAGACCCTACAGCTGGCTGCCGGAAGGAGTGCTGAACAACGAATGGTCGCCCTCCAATCCCAATGCCTACTTCCCGCGGCTCAGAGGATATGTAGCGCTGAACTCCAATGCAGAGCTGGTGGTAAAGCAATCAAAGTATATTCAGAATACGGGTTATATCCGGCTGAAGAACCTTTCAGTGGGTTATAATCTGCCGCTGCCGCTGATAAAGAAAGCCGGCATGAGCAGCGCCAGACTGTATTTCACCGGTCAGAACCTCTGGGTATGGTCACCCATGTACAAGATCATGAAGACCATGGACCCCGAAGTGATAGACGGCTCGGACCCCGACTTTACCTCGGGCGCGGGCAACGGTATGGACTATCCTATGCTGAAATCCTATACCCTTGGTCTTAACATAACCTTCTAAGCGAAAAAATTACTATTATGAAAAGATCATCATATACGATCACCCTGCTGCTGGCAGCGCTCCTCCTGGCAGCCGCCGGATGCAGAAAAGGTACTTTGACACTTGCGCCCTTCGATGTGCTGACACCAGGCAGCGCCTTTAATTCGGAAGAAGACCTCAAGCTGTACACCAACTCATTTTATAAGATCTTCCCATCCGCCAATGACATCATCCGGGGGGATGCGATGAGCGACATCTCCGTGACAAAAAGCGTTAATGCTTACCTCGTCCCCGGAGGCTTCTCCGCCACACAGGCCACAGGATGGTCCTGGAGCGATCTGCGGAATGTAAATTATTTCCTCCAGCATTTCCGCCAGGCAAAGGTGCCGGACGACGTAAAAAATAATTATGAGGGCATCGCCCGTTTTTTCAGGGCCTGGTTCTATTTCAGTATGGTAAAAAAGTTCGGGGATGTACCCTGGTATAGCAAGCCGCTGGAAGTCGGCGACAGCGCCCTCTATAAGCCCAAAGACCCCCGTACCCTGGTGATGGACAGTGTGCTGGCCGACCTGAACTACGCCTGCGACAATATCGATGCGACAAAGGACAACACGGCATCCCTGGTGACGAAATGGGCGGCGCTGGCCTTCAAATCCAGGGTCTGTCTTTTCGAAGGCACTTTCCGGAAATACCACACGGAACTGCAGCTGACAGGCACGGCGAGCCAATGGCTGACCGAGGCGGTGAATGCAGCCCAGGCCGTAATGACAGGTAACAAATACAGCATCCATAAGAATGCCTCCAACCCCGCCGCCAGCTATCGCGACCTGTTCATAAATTCCACCCCTTCGTCGGATGAGATCATCCTTTCCTATGTATGCAGCGCCGCGCTGCAGGTCCTCAACGACGCCAACTGGTACTACACCAGCGCTACCTACGGCGACAGGCTCAGCTTTAACAAGACCTTTATCAATACTTACTCCAACATCGACGGCACCCGTTTTACCGAAATGCCCGGCTATGACACCCTTAGCTTCCCCAGCGAGGTAAAGAACAGGGACCTGCGGCTGCAGCAGACCATCCGGATGGGCAATTACAAGCGCAGCGACGGCAGCGCGGCGCCGCCGGACTTCACCTATACCTATACCGGTTACGAACCGTTGAAGTTCACCCTGGATTCAAAGGCGACGGACGGTGTCGCCAAAAATGACAACAGCATTCCCCTCATCCGCTATGCCGAAGTGCTGCTGAACTACGCAGAGGCCAGGGCGGAACTGGGACCCTTGGACGCCGCCGACTGGAATGCCACTATCAAGCCCCTGCGTGCAAGGGCCGGTCTTACCAACACCGACATGCCGTCAACACCGGATGTATATATGAATCAGAATTTCTTTCCTGATATTTCGGACGCTACCCTGCTGGAGATCAGGAAAGAGCGCGGCATCGAGCTGGCGCTGGAAGGCTTCCGTTACGACGACCTCAAACGCTGGAATGCCGGCGATCTGCTGAAGAAACAGTACCTCGGATTGTACGTTCCTGCCATGAATACCCTGTACGACCTCAACGGTGACGGGAAACCCGACGTATCCTTTGTCAGCAGCACACCTGCCACCAAGGTATCCGGCGTGTATTATTTTATCATCGACGGCAGCCAGGCTGCCCTTTCAAACGGTACCAGCGGCAACATCATCTGGCTGAACAATATTGCCCGCGACTGGGATACTTATAAATACTTTTATCCTATCCCTTACAATGAGCTGGTACTAAACCACAACCTCGTTCAGAACACAGGCTGGGATCATCCGTAAACAATAATATTATGCGCTTACTCACTTTTATTCCCGCGATCTTCATGTTGTGCACCGGCGGACCGGCATGCGCCCAGACGTCCCTGACCAGCATACGACAGCTAAAAGCCCACCTGCCCATCATCAGCGGTCACCGCGGCGGCGCCATGGCAGGCTACCCGGAGAATTGCATCCCTACCTTTGAGCACACGCTGAACCTTATCCCCGCGATGTTCGAAACAGACCCGCACCTGACAAAGGACAGCGGCATCGTCATGCTGCACGATGCCTCGCTGGACCGCATCACCACCGGTCATGGTCCCCTGAACAGCCTGACCCTGCGCGACGCACGTGCGCTCCGGCTAAAAGACGGGGAGGGAGAAACAACCTCGTATCATCTCAACACCCTGGAAGAAATGATCCGGTGGGCAAAGGGCAAGACCATCCTCAACCTGGATATAAAGGACGTGCCACCCGTGATGAAAGCAGCCCTGGTAAAGAAATACCATGCTTTTGACTACGTCATGTTCACCGTACATTCACCGGCAGAAGCAAAGTTCTTTTACGATTATGATCACCGCAGCAGGTGTTCCGCCTGGATGATGAATGAAAAAGAAATGAAGGCCTATGAGGATGCCGGCGTTCCCTGGACCAATATCACCATCGCCTATGTGGGACCGCTGAGCAAGGAGGAGAATAAACCTTTCTACGACCAGCTGCACCGGCGCGGCGTGCTGGTGATGGTCAGCGGCGCTCCTGTTTATGACAAGGAGGAAGGCGTGGAAAAGCGCGCCGCGGACTACCGGCTGATCATAAAGGACGGTGCGGATATCATCGAATCGGATCGCCCTATCGAAGCAGCGGCAGCGGTAGGTGTAAAAAAATAAAATGCGCTATATGGAAAATTTGCAACCCGCATCAATAATACCCCGGGAAACATTGGCAGACAAAGTGGGTATTCCCCGCCGGCTGGTGTGGGGATATCTCGGCATCCTCATCTTTATGATGGGAGATGGTATGGAACAAGGATGGCTAAGTCCCTA
>DASZVM010000806.1:0-5064 GCA_035547295.1 Puia sp.
ACCCATTCTTCCCTCCCTTTATAGTTATCCTCTTTTTGTCCCTGGTATGTACTTCCATCCTGGTTCCGCTGCTGCATCTGCAAGACATGGGCGGCGTGCAGCGCTTCCCAGTAATCGCCCTTCCGTTGGCTGAGACTGTCAAAACCGAATGCATGCGCCTGGCAATCCAATAACGCGAAATGCATCTTCCTTTCCCTACCCCAGTCGTTGGGGGAAGGATAATGTACGTCGGCCGTTCCGGGCTTGTAGATGAGACTGTCCAGTCTCTTGTAAATGATATCTTCATTGTACAGCGCAGCTGCCGGTACAGGTCTCCCTGCCATCATGAACAGCAAGACATTGAACAGGCTGTTGCAGACCATGTAGTCGGGATGGATGATGCCATGATTGATCACTGTGCCATCGCTGTTGTAATTGCTGCCGCCCAATATGTCACAAAGTCGCCGGCCGTTGATCACCGCTGTGCTGTGCACATCCTCCGGACGGGCGCACGCCGATAATTCCAGCTCGATATTCTTATCCATCCAGCTCGCCCAGTGAGGATGCGAAGGCATCATCACCATCGCCACCTGGAGGATCATGGCATTCCAGGCATTCTCTTCCGACTTGCTGTCGCCCTTAAAGATCACCTTTCCGTCACGATCCTTATAATAGGGGACTGAATAATCCAGGAACCTGTCCGCCTCATACTCCACCATCTTCTCGAGAAGATGTTTGTCTTCCTCATCCAGCTTGTTCCACAGCAACCATCCGGCCGCCCCCGTATAGGAAGCCCATAACGCGCTTTGCCATGCATCCCCCCATCCGCCGGACATATTAGCCTTATGCCGGTAAGCGCCTGAACGGATCAACTTCAATGCGATCTCCGTTGCATCATGAACACTAACTCCCGTCCGGGCAGCATCATAAACACTTGTCCGCAGGGCCGTCGCAAGCGCAAACGCCTCGCTTCCGCCCGCACGGATATTATGCTCGTCATTCCCACCCCAGTCGAGATAACGCCCCTGCTGCTTTCCATAACCTTTGACCGTATGCCACCAGGTGGTCAATGCGTACTTGTTTGCATTCAACAGGATGTCGCGCTCCAGCAACGACAACGTATCGGATGGTTGTGCCCACCCCGCAACAAACATCCAGCAACAAAAGAACAATAGTTTCCATTTTTTCATATCCCGATGACCCGATCACTTATTGTGTTATCAATTGAAAATCCTCCATCAAACCATAATCATATACGTCATAATCCTTACCCGGCGGATAAGTTTTGATCCCTCTCCAATGCCAGGGCGAAGCAATACCTCTCTTGGGTGAATTATGATGAGGGCCCAGCAGGTTCTTCAGACTGCCGATGACTGTTACCTCTATTTTATTTTTCCCTTTAGCTACGTATTTTGAAATATCCAGCTCAAAAGGATCATAGGCAATAATGCCCGCCGGCCGGCCATTTACCGAGACGGCGGCTACCGTCCCATTCCACCTGCCAAGCTTTACTATCAGTTTTTTGGGCGGCGTGGTCAGCTGTACCTGTTTGACATAACTCACCCCCTGTCCATACATCGGCATGCCCTGTGTCTTCCAGCTGCCTATCTCCAACGGCGTGGGTTTGGAGATCGTCCAGCCTTTATCCGCGGATACCAGGTTGAAATCCCCCAATATATAGATGGGCTCCACTTCGTCATAGATGCTCATCCTGTCGGTGGAGATCGTAAGACTGTTCTCTCCCGGCCGTACATAGCTGCCTATGTTCAGGACGCCAAAGGACCTGTCCAGCCACCATTTGCCTTTCTCCGCCTGTACCACCTGCCCGTTGAAGGTGATCTTCCAGCCGGCGGCCCGCTCCACCACGGCCTTGAAAGCCTTTGTGTTTACCTGGCCGTCTATGTTGAAATGATACGTGACGCTGAAACCGCTGCCCCTGGAGAAAGTATCCCTGTCTACGATATTCCGTTTGAATTGCACCGAAGTATTCCACGGGTTGCCGTCTTTAAAGCCAAAATGTCTGAACACTGTATCCGTTGCATAGTATACATGCTTATCCTTTAAGACGGTATCCCCGATGTGTACATCGCAGAAATCTATCATCAGCGTATTCCCGGCAGGACGGAGAATGGTGCTTGTTGCCGTAGGAAGAGTGCTTTCTTTTGTGGTACCGGCATAGACCGGGAAATTACCGGGATCGGCGCCGGCAATAAATAGCAGCATACTGCCTGCCGGGGGGATATCGCATGTAAAAGACAGATCTTTTGCCGTCGTTGTTGAAGGATACGTGCTGATCTCCCCGGTAAACGTATTCAGCAGCAGGACTTTCTTCCCGGCAATGCTCACCCGGGCCTTTGCTGCCGACGCCATATCCGAATTCACCAGGAACAATACCTGGCCATCCTTTAATTGCCTCCGCTGATGGAACAGATCGCCCCCTTCTGTTGTAATGGAAATATCTTTCGATCTTGACCACTCCGCAGTGTCTGCGGTCGCTTTAATTGCACCAGAAAGGTCTTCTTGTTTTCCGTCCAAGTATTGCGGCTTTTCCAGCCGGATGATCTTCCCTCCTTGTTGGGAGAATTGCTTTAACAGCTCCAGCGTACGCGTATCTATATTCTCCATCCCCGGCGGGATGACGACCCTGCTATATCCTCTCTTCCCTACTATGAACTTCCCATCTGCCACACTACCTTTCTCTTTGATGATATATTCCGACCCCAGGTCGTATTCCACCTGCGCCTTCTGCAGTTGTGTGACAAATGCCTGGAACCCTTTGCCTATTTCGCCGAGCCTTTCGTTGGACTTGTTATGACTATAGTACATCCAGGCTGTGGTAGTGGGCTCCAGCACAAGGATATCATTCCTTTCATCTCCTCTTGTCAATGCGAAAGTAATCCGTGTAAAATGCTCATTCAGCGACTTATAATAAGGCCACCAGGGCGTATGATAGGAAAAGCTCTGGGGATAGTCGTATTTACGCGCCCCCGCGATGGTCATATCCGCCAGATGCTGGTTAAGGGTATTCACGCCCAGCACGAATTCCCAATCCCCCAGCCTCTTCATATCCTTAAAGCTAAGGTCCCATCCGCCGCCGCCATAGGTTTCGCTGAGATTCCGCCGCTTTCCCATCTGGTTGCTCACGCTGGCCAGCTCTTTTACACTCCGGATATTGCCGAACTGCGCCCCGGGGCTTTCTTCATTGAATTGGTTGAACAGCATGTCGATGCCCGGCCGTTGGGGCCAGACATACATGGCCATATTGTCCGGACCGTTGTCAGGGTTAGGCCAGGCATGTTCCCAGTAATGCCCGGTCCATTCCAGGTTGTTCTTTGCGGCATAGGCGGCAAAAGGCTTTGACCACCTGTCTACAAACATCTCTAAAAGCGTGGAAAAATAATCGTGTCTCACCTTCATCCAGTCTCCCGTCTCTTCAAACAGCGAAGGCAGATGGAGCAACAGATCATATCCCCATTTTTCCCGGAAGGTGACAAAAAGGTCCGGCGTCCACCGGACATTACCCCGGCCCTGCGTTTCTATATTCGCCTCATCGCTAAAGATACCCCGGACTGTCTTGCCAAATTGAGCACCGATACTTTTTTCATACCCGCTCATGGTGACATCGATAAATTTCTCCGTCACGCCTTTTACCAGCAGGTCTACATAAGAAAATCCCCCAAACCAGGGCGATCTGTAGTAATATTCCTTATTGAACAGATAATAGCTGCCTGTCTTGCCGGCAAGATCCTTCGCCTGGCCCGTGATATCCGTAAACCTGCCATTTTCTTCTTTCAGACAGTATGCATACTTGTCCATTTCCTCCGGCAGCACTGTTGCCCTGGTCATATGCAGCATCTGACCCTGGTTATATGACTCAGGCATCACATCCGGGACATGTCCCCCGGCAAAACCCGAAGGATAAGAATTCTCATCATAGATCCAGACATCCAGGCCCAGTTCCTTTCCCTTACGCACAGTATAAGCATAATCGTCAAACCATTCCTGTGACAGGTACTCCGTGATCAGCCCCGGCCTTGGATGGACAAATACACCGCCAAAAGCATTCCTCTTAAACCCATACAGCATGGAGTCGATGGCAGACCTTGTCACTTTCGTATTCCATACCCATAAGGGAGCGCTGCCGTAATGATTGCCAGGGTTGGCGAAGTTTGTTTTGAGAGAGGAGAAATTGTCGTCCTGCCCCCGCACAATGCCGGACAGGAGTAATAATGCTAGCGCTGATGTATATTTCATATTTTGGCAATGTCTTGCCAAAGCTATCCCTAACGGCTAAAAACACCATAGATGATTTGAGATTTGATTTGTAGTTTTTGATACTTATCTTCATTCCTGCTCAGGGTAACACATTACAAACTTCTATCATGTCACTGCTCAACCAGTTCTATTGTTTCGGTCTGCTGCTCTGCTGTCTGCTGCCGTCGGAATCCCGGTCACAGACCGACAGCCTGCCCGCCCATCTCGCCCTGAACAACGCCATCAGTCAATACCATGCCTACCTCACACCCGAATCCGGCTTGTACAGGGGCAGCCAGTACGTCATATATGCCTTCCAGCTCAAGGAAGGACATCCCTACTTCGATAAGGACCAGATGCAAATGGGCTCGGTACTGTACAACGGCGTCCTTTACAGGAATATTCCCATGATCTACGATCTGGTAAAAGGCTTCCTGGTGATCAATGACGCCAACAAGATCTTCAAGATCGCCCTCATCAACCAGGAGATCGACAGCTTTTCCATCCAAAACCATATCTTTATAAAGCTCAGTGACAGCCTTACCCCCTCGGTTCCCCGTCCGGGCTTTTACGAGCTGCTTTACAACGGCCGGACCACCATCCTCAAAAAAGAAAAAAAGACCATCCGGGAGGAGATCTCTACCAACGTCGTTGTAAGGACTATCGACTACTCCGTTACTTACTATTTGAAAAAAGGAAATACCTGGTATCCCATCTCTAATAGAAGAGGGTTTACGCATGCCTTCAAGGATAAGAGCCAGGAGCTAAAAAAATTCCTGCGTGCCGGCGGCCTCAGGTTCCAGGACGATAAGGACAACACGCTCATAAAAA
>DASZVM010000807.1:0-2701 GCA_035547295.1 Puia sp.
ATTTTATGACTCAACCGATCATTTTTTCAATAGACGACGACGCCCAGGTCTTACGTGCCATTACACGTGACCTTAGAAATCATTATCGCAACGACTACAGGATACTGAGCACCACCTCAGCCAGGGAAGCATTGGATAGTCTGTTGGACCTCAAGAACAAATCAGAGACGGTTGCCCTGATCATCTCAGACCAGCGGATGCCGGAGATGGAAGGAGTGGATTTTTTTAAAAATGCGATAGAGTTCTTCCCGGATGCGAAACGCGTACTGCTGACGGCTTATTCCGACACGGATGCCGCCATCCGCGCCATCAACGATATCCAGTTGGACTATTATCTCATGAAGCCCTGGGATCCCCCCGAAGAAAGGCTATATCCCATCGTGAACGGTCTGCTGGAAGACTGGCAAAGCTCATACAGACCTGCTTTTAAAGGTATCAAGGTCATCGGCTACCAATTCTCGCCCAAGTCCCATGATATCAAGGAATTCCTTTCAGGGAACCTTATTCCTTTCCAATGGCTGGATATAGAGACGAGCGAAGAAGGCGGGCAGCTGCTGAAGCTGAACAATATCATGACAAAAGACCTGCCCGCACTGTTCCTCGAAGACGGCAGCTGTCTGGTATCTCCTCCCATCCCCACCGTAGCCGAAAAGATCGGGTTAAACCCCGTCATCAAAAATAATATGTACGACGTGGTGATCATCGGCGCAGGCCCCGCAGGTCTGGCAGCCTCGGTATACGGTGCTTCGGAAGGGCTGAAGACCCTGCTGGTTGAACGCCATTCGCCGGGTGGACAGGCAGGCACAAGCTCCCGCATCGAGAATTACCTGGGTTTTCCAACAGGACTCAGCGGCGCCGAACTGACACGACGGGCTGTTACGCAGGCCAGCCGTCTGGGCGCCGAGCTGCTGCTGCCCGGCTATGTAAAGGATATCCGGCAAAAGGATGGATATAAAAAGGTCATCCTGGATAATGATGTCTGCATCGACTCGCATACCGTAGTGATCACAACAGGCGTGGATTACCGTAAACTGGATACGAAGGGTGTGGCCGACTTTACAGGAGCCGGCATATATTATGGTGCGGCAATGACGGAAGCCGCCGCTTTCAAGGATAAGGAGGTCTTTGTGGTCGGTGGAGGCAATTCCGCGGGACAGGCTGCCATGTATCTGTCCAAGTTTGCAAAAAATGTCTATATACTCATCCGCAAGGAAGATCTTGCCAGCACCATGTCCACGTATCTCATCGATCAGCTGGCCACCCGATCCAATATCCATATAATGGGTAAAAAAGAGATCTCCGAAGCCTGCGGCTCCGGCAAACTGGAAGAGCTGACCATCGAGGACGTGGAAACAAAAAATAAAGAGACCCGGAAAGCCGATGCCTTGTTCATCTTCATTGGCGCCCGCCCTTATACGGACTGGATAGGGTTGGACATCATCAAGGACGAAAAAGGGTTTTTAGAGACAGGCCGCGACCTGAAGACATACAACGATTTCAATAAGATATGGAAACACGACCGGGACCCCTACCTGCTTGAGACCAGCTGTCCGGGCATTTTTGCGGCCGGGGATGTGCGGGCCGGAGCCATGAACCGGGTAGCTTCGGCTGTCGGTGAAGGGTCGATGGCCATCAGTTTTGTCCATAAATACCTTGCAGAAGTTTAAGAAGAAATAATAAACATATGAATACCGATCCATCCTGTTCGCACATCGCAGCGCTTGACCAGCTACAAACAGCAAAAGAATACGTCTGTGAAGAGTGTATAAAAACAGGCGATGAATGGGTACACCTCCGGGTCTGTCAGACCTGCGGCGCTACCTTGTGCTGTGACGATTCTCCCAATACCCATGTGACCAAACATTACCATAAAACTCATCATCCCCTGGTAATCTCTGCCGAGCCGGGAGAACAATGGCTTTGGTGTTATAAGGACAGGATCTTTGCAGAGTATTAAGAAGTATTAAAATATCCCCTGCGCGACATTAAAATATCCCCTGCAGGACGAAATTGGCACGAAAATTTCTTCGGGCAACGCTTATGAAGCATACATTGCCTGACTGGCAGCAGAACTTTATTATCATACTTTTGGCAGGCGTCCTCCTTTTTTTAATGCTGGCCGCTGAATAGGGCCGGCCGGAATAAAATAGCCCCGATAATAATAGGCAATTCCGTATCTTCGCGCAATTCTTTGGTAATGAAGATACTCTTTCAGCAGGCTACTATCATCGACCGCCTGTCTCCCCACAACGGACAGATCCGGGATATTTTAATAGAACATGGCCGTATCAAGGCTATAGCGCCGGACTTGAAGACGGACGCCGACCGCGTGGTCCGTCACGCCGGGCTGCACGTCTCTCCGGGATGGGTGGATATTTTCGCCCATTTCTGCGACCCCGGCTACGAGTATAAGGAAACCCTGGAAACAGGGGCTTATGCCGCGGCAGCGGGAGGATTCACCGATGTATTCGTCATTCCCAATACCCGGCCTGTCATCGACAGTAAATCCCAGGTGGAATATATCCGGAGCAAGTCGGCTTCCCTGCCTGTCCATATCCGGCCTATCGGCGCCCTGACAAAGGGGCTGGAGGGGAAAGACCTGGCGGAGATGTATGACATGCGCCACAGCGGGGCGGTCGCCTTTAGCGACGGTACGAGCCCGGTACAGTCGGCAGGATTGTTATTGAAAGGACTGCAATAT
>DASZVM010000808.1:0-4773 GCA_035547295.1 Puia sp.
CCGCCCTGACGGATGCGGAAGCTTTTTCCGGCGGGGACAAGGCCCGTATAGGCTTGCACAACGATTGCTTCCTGGCAGGGGTGGGGGATTATGGCACCTATGATGATTATGGGAATTCGTCCACGCCCAGCGGGTCAGCCGTTGCCGTACTGGAGGCCTATGCCAGGGCAGACAATAAATATACGGCGGTAGGCGGGGAGACCTGTGACGACACCTATAGTCCGCAAAACGATTGCGAGACGGCGGGCATGGCGCAGACCGTCATGAGCGGGCTGCATTATAGTTTTTTGAACTGCGCCTATAATAACGACGTAAACAACGATTGGGTGGATGGGGGATGTATGGAGAACATCAAAAAGAACCTTGGATACAGATTTATCCTCACCACCGGCATCTTCCCCGGACAGCCCGTGAATGCGGGTATGCAATTCAGATTTACGCTCAATCTCCGGAATGATGGGTATGCTTCTCCGTATAATCAGCGTCCCGCCAGATTGATCCTTCGTGCACGGAAGGGTGGTAAGGAATATGTCTTCCCGCTATCCACAGACGTCAGGCGCTGGTTCACAGGCAGCTTATCCGTAACCGAGACCATCTCCACAGACATCGGCATGCAAAAAGGTACCTACGATCTGTTCCTCTGTTTACCTGATCCCGCTACCTCTATAGCTGCACGGCCAGAATATGCCATCCGGCTGGCAAACAAGGATGTCTGGGAGGCAGCCACGGGGTATAACAAGTTAAATGCAACCGTAACGATCCGCTAACGAACCGGAGGTTTGTTGTCCGAAGGACAATCATTAAATATTGGGTGCAATTGGGCTATATTTTCCCTACTGACCAATTGCGCCCATTTAGTTTCTGTTTACAATTGAGGTCCATATATTTGCACCCATGCGTAAACAATTATTCCTTTTGCTGACCGCCATCCCGGCATTTGCCCTTGCCCAGACTGCATCCAACGATAATGAAAACCTTGTCCAGTACGTACGTCCCATCATCGGTACCCAACGGATGGGTCATGTCTATCCCGGCGCCACCGTACCGTTTGGCATGGTGCAGCTGAGCCCGGACACGGATACGATTCCCTATGAGATGAATGGGAAATATAACCCGGACGTCTATAAATATTGCGCCGGCTATCAGTATGACGATAAGACCATCGTCGGGTTCAGCCATACGCATTTCAGCGGTACGGGACATTCGGACCTGGGCGATTTCCTTATCATGCCGACAGTGGGTGAGCTAAAGCTGAACCCCGGCGTGGCGGGCCAACCCCGCAGTGGTTTCAGGAGCAGCTTCTCCCATGCAACGGAAACGGCCGAAGCCGACTACTATAAGGTAAAGCTGGAAGATTACAATATATTGGCAGAGCTCACCACCAGCACACGGGTGGGCATGCATCAATATACTTTCCCCGCCACGGACCAGGCGCATATCATCCTGGACCTGATGAGCGGCATCTACAACTACGAGGACAAGAACGTCTGGACCTTTGTCCGGGTGGAGAATGATACGCTGGTAACAGGCTGGAGACAGACCAATGGCTGGGGCAGGACCCGGACGGAATATTTCGCCCTTAGTTTTTCAAAACCTTTTGTACAATACGGCGCGGGGAACTATAGCAAAAAGCAGGTCTACCGGGGGTTCTGGGGCAAGTTCGATCAGGGCCATAATTTCCCGGATATAGCGGGCAAACAGATCCGTATGTATTTCGACTTCCACACAAACGAAGGAGAAAAGATCAAGCTGAAAATGGCCTTGTCCTCCGTCAGTACGGAAGGGGCCCTGCTGAATCTCCGTACTGAGATCCCCCACTGGGATTTCGACCAGGTACGCAAGGACGGCCAGACGGCCTGGAATAAGGAGCTGGCCAAGGCCCGCATCGATGCAGATAAAGCTGAGAAGGAGAACTTCTATACTTCCTTATACCACGCTTTCATCAACCCCACCGTTTACATGGACGTGGATGGCAGCTACCGCGGGCTTGACCAGGTGAACCATAAGGCCGGGGGCTTTGTCAACTATACGACTTTCTCTCTCTGGGATACGCATAGGGCCCTGCATCCTTTGTTCAATATCCTGGAGCCAGCCAGGAATGGGGACATGATCAAAAGCATGCTGGTACATTATGATCAAAGCACACAGCATATGCTGCCCATCTGGTCGCACTATGCAAATGAGAACTGGTGTATGTCAGGCTATCACAGCGTGTCTGTCATCGCGGATGCCATCGTAAAGGGCAATACTCCCTTCGATGCGAACAAGGCGCTGGACGCCTGTATCGCCACGGCTCAACACCGGGATTTTATGGGTTTGGGTGCCTACATCGATAAAGGATATGTGCCGTCGGAGATCAGCGGGACATCCGTTTCCAACACATTGGAATATGCCTATGACGACTGGTGCATTGCACAAGCCGCCAAAAAGCTGGGCAGAATGGATGTTTACGCTACCTATCTCAAACGCTCGGAGAATTATAAGAATGTATGGGATGCTTCCATTGGATATATGCGTCCCCGGCTGGCGGATGGCAGCTTTAGAAAGGAATTCGATGTGCTCAGCACGAATGACCAGGGGTTTATCGAGGGGAATGCCTGGAACTACAGCCTGTATGTGCCGCATGACCCGGCAGCATTGATCGCCATGATGGGCGGTAAACAACGTTTTGTCCGGCATCTCGACTCCCTGTTCACCATGGAGCTGCCCGATAAATTCTTCGCCGAGACAGAGGACATCACCCGGGATGGTATCATTGGTAATTATGTACACGGTAATGAGCCTTCGCATCATGTGGCCTACCTGTACAACTGGACGGACCAGCCATGGAAGACGCAGGAGCGGGTGCGGATGATCCTGAAAAAACAATATCGCAACGCGCCGGACGGACTTGGCGGTAATGATGACTGCGGCCAGATGAGCGCCTGGTATATTTTCAGCACCCTGGGCTTTTATCCTGTGGCACCAGGCTCCGACCAGTACGCATTGGGCAGCCCTGCTGTAAACGGCGCCGTATTACACCTGGAAAACGGAAAGGAATTTGTCATCGAGGCACAGGGACAGGGTGAAGAGAATGTCTATGTACGTAAAGTACTGTTGAATGGCCGACCCCTGAACCGTCGCTATATCACCCACCAGGAGATCATGTCCGGAGGAAAGCTGGTTTTTTACATGAGTGATAAACATTAGATTAGGCTACAGAAATACGCCGATTGTAGGAAAAGCCACGTATTTCGTAGGAAATGTCGATTTTTTTTCATATATTTCTTATGACGATTATGAATTTATTCATCAAAATCCGGTCATATGAAACCCGAAGCAGGGACCCATTCCTCCAGCGGAGGAAGCGTCCAAAAAACCGCAATGACGATCGTGTTGGCAGTTGCATTTCTTAGCCTGGTCTTGTTCCTATCGTATGTCTTTATAACCGCTACCTCGAAGTAAGTGATTGAAGGCCGTCGAAAGACGGCCTTTTGTTTTGGTTTAAAAATCACGCAAACGATTGTTTGTCCTTCGCAAACGGTTGCGTGGTGTAATTCAATGCCGGAGAGCCTTTCAGCGTTTTGCCGGTCGCTGGAAAGTTCTTAATTTTTCTATGCGACTACCATTGATCATTCAAACCAAAAACAAGTCTTATGAACCGGCAAACTTTACTCCTTTGTTTGTCCCTGCTATTCTCCGTCCAGGGACTATTCGCCCAAAAAACATATTATGTCGACATCACAAAGCCCACCAACGGGGACGGCTCGTTCAGCAATCCCTGGAACAACCTGCTGTCGGGCATGTTTGGATCCGGCCAGCCGGACACCTCGGATGTGATCGTCTATTTCAGACAGGGGACCTATCACCTCAAAAGCGATACAACGCTATTCATCGGATCGGATAAGAGCGGGTTAAACGGTCATTATTTTATCCTGAAAGCTTACCCGGGCGAGCAGGTGGTATTTGACGGCAGTCAGCTGACGACAGACTGGTCGTATATGGCCAGCATTTCAGGGAGCAATATCAGGCTGCAGGACCTCAGGTTTGCGAATCTTGCCGACATCACTGCCTATGGCATCTACATCACGGGGACCGGCAGCAACATCGAACTGCGGAACTGCACGTTCAACAATATGCTTTGGAATACCGATACGGCCGAAGCGAAGTTCCCTATCTCCCTGGATAAGAACATCTGGCCTGTATATATCGCAGGCAGCAGCAGCCTGCCGTCGAATGTGCTGATCGACTCCTGTCACTTTACGCTCATTGCACCGGGTTTCTATGGCTCCCTTGTTGGACAGACTGGCACTCCGGGGACGATAACCCAAACGGCCAATACCACAGCCAATATCATTTACTACAGCCCGCGTTATCAATTTTATGTAAGCACCTCCGGGAACGATACGACAGGCAATGGCTCAAAAGCAAAACCCTGGCGGACGATCAGCTATGCCGTAAATGGGGCGGGATATGATTTCAGCACCGTCCCTGCCACGCTGATCGACTCCAATATCACCGTTTATCTGCGGGGAGGCATTTATACATTGAACAACAGCGTATACATCGGTCATGGCAGAGGACAGAACGGGAAATGGTTTACCATCACCAACTATCCCGGCGAATGGGCGGCCGTGGATGGGGGAGGGCTGACCCAGAAATATGCCAGCATGTTTGTCATTGACAGCGCCGGCTATGTCAGGATCAGCGGGCTCGATATACGCCACCTGACAAACGACTCCACGCTGACGACCGTAGAAGGAGGTGTGGTGCTGAAAGACGTACGCTATGGCA
>DASZVM010000809.1:0-4436 GCA_035547295.1 Puia sp.
TATCCAGTTGGGCGGGATCTTGCCTTGCAGCACCAGCAAGCCCTTCTCCTGGTAGCTTTTATATTTGTCCTGTATCAGCTGTCCCATGGTGCGCTGCTCGGGATGAAAGACGATATCAGTCCCTCCGACGATATGCAGGGGATGGGAAAAGCCGGCATCCCATAGCTCGGTGAAATATTCCATCAGCTCAAAGCTGCCTTTTTGAGGGGAGAGCTTGCCATAATAAATGATCTTGCCGGGGATATGAGCGGGGGCCTCTACGGGAGGCTGGTCAGGCCTGAACGGGTTTGGCAGGACGGTGACGGGTCTGTCGGATATATCCATGTGCTGCCCGATCTCGCGGACGAGGAAGCGGGTAGGAGAAATAAGGTGATCGGCGGATTTGATGGCCTGTTTTTCCATTTCACATGTCCAGAAATCGGGGAACCTGTACAAGGGCACCCTGTTATAGTCCAGGTAAATAAAAGCAGGAGAATGCAGGGTAAGCAAAATGGGTATATCTGTCATAAAGGGATATCCCAGGTGTTTGTACTGTGCCAGGTAATAGGCGATGCCCAAGTAATCCTGTGCTTCGATAAAGTCGGGCTTGCCGTCTTCCAGGATAACGGTCTTGACCATGTCGGCAAATGCATAGCTCAGACGGGCGGTGTAACCCAGGACACCGGCCAGCTTGTTCCTGTCGCTGTTAAACCGGATGATGCGAATGTGTTCCCCGCCGGAGGTATCTTCTCTGTCCCGTACTTTGTCATCGGCTACAAAAACAGAAACATTGCAGCCCGCGGCAGCCAGCATGTTTGCGGTATAGCGGCAATAGGTGCCGATGCCTCCTCCGTAAAAGGGTGGATATTCTGTTGTCAGTAGCCAGTAGTTCACGGTGTGGTTTTTTTAGGTCTTATGATCCTCCATCGATGTATCCGCCGGTGGATGGAATGGAACAGGCTTTTTGCGGACCGCTTGCCTGTCAGCACCTTTATCAGATGTCCAACCCGCTTGTACCAGAGCGGCAGTACCTCATATTCCTTTTGGTACCAGCTGAACAGGATGTCATAATCGTCCTTGTACTTATTCCGGATGATACCAACCGTTGTCTCGGTATTATGCAGACGTTCACGCAGTGTCCGGCTTTCCTTTTCCAGGATATCCAACCTCTCCTGCATCTTTTGTTTTTGCAGGACAAGGGTCCGGAGAGGGGGATTATCGTTCAGCATATCGCTGCAGTACCGGTGTAACGACTGTTCGAGGTTAAGCGTGTCATCCAGGTCTTTCCCATGGATAAAGATATATTTTGACAGGGACGTCCCTGTGAGGAGGCTGTCGGTCATATCAGGGATCTCATGCCGTTGTGTAAGCCGCCGGATAAAAGGGACATTCCACTCTACGATGTCAGACCACCCTTGCTGCTGCAGACGGGTAATAAGCGCTGCGGGTGGGGAGGAATGGAACGCGATCACGGGAGCCTCGCCGATACGTATATAATTCGGGCTAAAAAGACAAAGCGTAATGTATTCAAAGAGATCTCCATCGTATTTGTCCGGCGCGTCGAGTATCACCAGGAAGGGACGATCGCCTTGTATGAGCGTATCCAGGGCGGGCTTTATCGAAGCCGACGTGTCCGGAAGGAGAGCGATGCCGTATGACCTGATGGGAAAGCGGTGTACGTCGGCGGGACGAACCACCAGCAGGGGAAGATAGGGCCTCTCTACATCGGGATGCGTCTGTTCATGGGCGATATGGGGTAGATAGATCATAATCCTTTTATTGTATATCCCTGGTCTTCGGCGATAAAACAAAACAGTCTTTCCCAGGAATGGGTGTAAGTGCCCTTTTCCAGGTCAAGCACATTGCCGGGCTCCAGTCTGGCCCGGGCATCCAGCGGGGAATTCTTTGTAAAAAAGTTCTCGAATATCCGGCTCCTGCCCAAAAAGATGGTGCCTGCGATAAAATCGTATATCCTTCCCTGCAGGTGATATTCCCGGATCAGCTGCTGCAACAGGCCGTTATTCGTGGTGTCGAATTTTTTGTCCATGGGCAGGTACTCATTCTTTAAAAATGTCTTTGATCCTACGATACCCACCCGATCGTCTTGCTCCAGCAGGCGGAGGGCTTTGTCCAGGCCCTCTTCGCTGAAGGGGCCGTACAGTTGATCGGACCAGTAATCAGCATTGATGGTCTGAGGGCTTACCTTATCATGCAGCAGGGCGATGAAGTCCGTCTTTTCGCACAGGTGCATATAATAGGAAAAAGCAGCCAGCTTACCTCCTATGTCCTTTCCCTTGTTGGGCACCTTGAGACGGATGATACGGCTCTTGCCCGACCGGGTCTCATCGAGCACGTCATCGTGACAGGCGGTGAGGATGATGCGGCGGGCCCTGCGGATCAACGGAGCGCATTTGTTTTCCAGCAGCTGCCAGGAGCCGGGATAATAAAGGTGTATGAATAATGTCAGTCCTGCCATAACAGGGTTTTAGACTTTTGCTTTGGCGATGCGGGCTGTCCGGGGGGAGCCAGCAGGGCCAGGAATTTTTCTTTGAACGCTTCCATAGTCATATATCTCTCATAGAGCTGTCTGGCTGCATGGCGTATTGGAACAAGGTCCTGCGGGTGTTGTACGATACGGGATATCTTCATGGCCAGGGCATTGCTGTCCTCGCTTGGAATGACATAGCCGTTGGCGCCGTCCGTTATCAGCTCGGCAAAGCCGGTGTTGGAAGAGACGATGCAAGGTTTTGAGAGACATAATGCCTCTACGATCACTACGGGGAAGGGATCATCCCGGGAAGGACAGACGATGACGTCGCTGGCAGCCATCAGATCGAGACATTGCTGATGATCACATTCTCCTATAACCTTTATGTTCGGGAAATGCCTGATGATCTGCAGCAGCTCGCTGTGGAAGCTGGGGTCGTGAGGGCGGCCTATGATCCAGATCTCGACATGGCTGAGCAGCGCTGCGTCCAGCTGCCGGAGGGCTACCACCAGGACATCCTGTCCCTTCCGGGGCTCGATGGAGCCGACGAGGCTGAAAACAAGCTTCCCGTTGATCTGTGCGGGCTGCGGCTGAACAGGCAATGTACCCGGATAGCCATAATATATCTTTTGAGGGTACGGGTTGAATTTTCTTATATAATTTAATGCGTACTCGCTGGGGCCAATGACATTGCGGGCGTTTGAAAGCGTTTCGGCGAATGCGGGGTCTTCGGCGAATGTCCCGATGATCTTTGCTTCATGCAGCCACCAGATGGTGTGCGTCAGCTGACCCAGCTGCTTTACGACCGGCCAGGTGACAACGGTATTGCAAATAACGTGGTCGAAGTTCCTGGCAAAGCGTGTCAGTGTCTCATGCTGTCTCAGCAACAGCGAATCGATGATGACAGGTGCCCCCGACTGAAGGAACATCTTGCCGATGGGTCCTTCTTTTTCACAGATGACGGTGACAAAATAACCGCTGTGGATCAGCAGCCTGCAGAGCTGCAGCAGCATGACAGGGGCGCCGCTGAGAGAAAGGTCATGACTGACGAGAAGCACATCGGGGGGAGCTGTGAGCTGTGAGCCATCGGCTGTAAGCCCGGATACCATGTGAGCATTGCTCCTAGCTCGCGGCTCATGGCCCGTAGCTGAATATATACGGTATGGTTCCGGCGAATCATGGTATAGATAGCTGCGCATGGACGGCGAAAAATATGGATCATCCGCCACCCGCTGCGCCCATCGCCGCAACAAAAAAATATCGGCCTTGTCCTTTGCCCGTCCTGCGGGGGTCTCGTCATGCGCTCTCAGGGAAAGATGTCCGATATGACGAAGCGTGGCATAGGGTGTATAAACAAGACGGCTTCCGGCGTCAAGCAGTTTAAAGGAAAGGTCTACATCAGAGTGAGCGCTGGGGGTGTTGACACTGTCAAAACCGCCGATGTGCAGAAAAACATCTTTTCTTATGGCGAGGCAGGCTCCGGAAAGGATGGAGACATTGCGTACGGATTGTGGGAAGTTTATATAGGCGGTAGAGTCTTTCGGATATCCATGAAAGGTAGTGCCTGTGAGCCCTCTTACCCCGGAAGCCATCCCGGCGTACTGGATGCTGTCGTCCTCATATATCAGCTTGGGGGAAACACCGCCGACACCGGGGATAAATAAATATTCGATGGTGTTCTCCAGCCAATCGTCCTGCAAGGGCCGGACATCGTCGTTGAGGAAGATAAGTATCTCTCCTTTCGCATGAAGGGCGCCCTGGTTGCATTTGTCCGAGAAATTATAAGGTTTGTCATAAGGGACGTAGACTGGAGGGGCCTGACGGCCCGATGTGCCTGCTGCGGGACCTTCAGCGGGGATCAGCGCCGATGCGGGCGGATACGCGATCAGCCGGGAATTGGTCACCACCACGACCTCGAAGCTCCTGTACCTGGTACGGAGATAGATGCTTTCCAGCGTTTCCCTGAGGT
>DASZVM010000810.1:0-5292 GCA_035547295.1 Puia sp.
ACCAGCCAGGGTAATACATAGGTAAGGAAGCCGTAGGTCAGCCCCGCAAAAAGGGACAGACCGATGACGGCAGTGGCGATGTTCTTCGGCTCGCTCCACCAGCCGGGTTTCTTTGTGTTTTCAATCAGTTTGTTCATGGTCGGTTTGGTTTTAACGTTGATGTATATATTGTTTTATTTTTTCTATGTCGGCGGCTATCTGCTGTTTTCTGGCAGCGTTTTCCGCCGTGTAATCACCGCTCCTGCCCGTGATCTTCTGCTCGCTTTCCCCGATCTCCGTCTGCAAGGCCGTGATCTGGCCCTGCAGGTCGCTGATCTCTTTTGAAAGGTCCCGGATACGACGGCTTTTTTCTTCCGCCTCAGCCTTTTTGCCATGCACCTTTTCCTGCAGGGCGGCCTCCACGGTGGAATGGAACCGGTCGGCGTCAGTGTCCAGCACCCGCAGATACTCTTCCGCGGTAGACAGCAGCTTCTCCTTTGTCAGCCCTTGTACCTGCAGACCCGCATAGGCGGCGCAGAACCGCGAGAACTCATCCGGCACCGCTTTAAGAACGGCCACCATTTTCGAGAATTCGAAGTAGTCGGGCCCGGGTATGTTCGCTTCGCCAAAGAGCTTGTCGAAATACTCTGCCATACGATTATCCGCACCCTCGCTTTTCACGGGTGTGCTTTCATCGGGCACAGGCGTGATCGCCTTCACCGGATCTTCTTTTTTATCTACTCCGGCATTTTCCACCGGCGTAACCTCTACAAAAGCAGACAGGATCTTTTTCCCAAGACTTGCCATGGTTGTTGATTTTAATGGTTAATGAAAATCTTTATCGTTAGGGCATAGCCTGGCCTGTTATAACTTGTGACGGTTATAGCGCACCGTAATAGCTAATAGCCCGGTATTATCACATCAGCATAGAGGTAAGGAGGATATTCTCCCGCATGATTGCGGTGACATTGACCTTCCGGCCAGGCGCCTTGGCTTGAGAATGATTCAGCTGGCGAAGGATAAGGAATATGGCGATAGACAGCAGCAGCGCTATCGCGCCAATTATCTTTTTCATTTTCCAATGGTTAAAAAATAAGCGTTGTTTCGTTGATGGATATGCGCTTGCACGCAACGTACCCACCCTGGTTACTTGTTCTGATCTCTTGCCGGGGGATTTTTGTCAGCTGAAGATTTCCGGTTGTCTGGCCCTGTGAAGTGAATAGGGAGAAGTAGCCGGCGTATGTGCTTTCATTTTACATGGGAGACTGGCTCCGTTTTGTTTTGATGGAGTAAAGATATAACGGGTTTGCCCCTCCGTGTTAGTACATCCGGGTGGATCGGTCCTTTTCGTAGAATACCGGTAGAGTACGTATGATGAGCGGCAAAATAAGTGGCTGAGCGCAAGATATTGAGTCTGAGCGGTTCTTTTCGTTACAATGTTGCATTTTCCCCGCAATTATTTTGAATTCAATACCTCTCTTGATACATTTGAGCATTCCCCTTCACATAAGTAAATAAACACCCGATATGCCATTGAAAATAAGTCTGGCCGCACTAGCCCTTCTCATTTCCTTTTCCCTGACGGCCCAGGATGTACATCCGCAGATCCCTCTCTGGCCCGGCGGTGCTCCGGGTTTCGAGAACAGACGCAATATCCCGGAAGAGGCGAAAGACTATTGGGTAAAGTCCATCCACAACCCTTCCGTCACCGTCTATCTGCCTCCAAAGGAAAAGGCAACAGGGACAGCCGTGGTCATCTGCCCCGGTGGCGGACACAGGCTGCTGGTGTATAATGCAGAGGGAAGGGACGCCGCACTCTATCTCAACAGCCTGGGTGTGGCGGCCTTTGTATTGAAGTACAGGCTTTTCAGACAGGATTCTTCCTATACATTGGAAAAGGATGTCAGGGTGGACGCTTATCGCGCCATGCGCCTGGTGCGCAGCAGGGCGGCGGAATGGGGCATCGATACGGGTAGGGTGGGGATGCTGGGCTTTTCCGCGGGTGGAGAGGTCGTTGCATTGGTGGCCTATGCACCCGGCAACGGTGATCCTCATGCGCCTGACCCCATTGATAGATCTAACGGCAGACCCAATTTCCAAATGCTGGTATATCCCGGCCCGTTAGGCGTGCCCGCTACGGTCCCCGGGGACGCTCCTCCCGCATTTCTTATCGCGGCAAACGACGACGAATGCTGCGCCGCGCCGGTGGTTAAATTATTGGAGAGATACAGGGAAGCAAAAGCCCCTATAGAAGCGCATATCCTTTCAGGAGGCAGCCATGGGTTCAATATGGGTTATCGCAGCAAGCTCCAGGCGGTAAAGACCTGGCCCCAGCGTATGGCCGACTGGATGTCCGATATGGGGCTCCTGACCCCCCAGGGTCGGCAATAAAACACCCGGAGCGAGCCCGGCATCCAAAAAAAGTCCCCGGTAAGACTACCAGGGACACATACTAATCAAAGTGTTTTAACCATTAAACCTTATCCTATGAAGAGACAAAGCTACATCAGTTATTCGGATGGAAATAAATTCCTG
This sequence comes from Puia sp., assembly GCA_035547295.1. Classification (GTDB taxonomy): domain Bacteria; phylum Bacteroidota; class Bacteroidia; order Chitinophagales; family Chitinophagaceae; genus Puia. The sequence continues at coordinate 2,515 of DASZVM010000810.1, forward strand.
ACCTAAGAGTTTACACTTTAGGATCAAACTTTAAAGAAACCCAGGTAATACCCTTAGTAGACGATACGTACTATTTCTTTTTGGGAGCAGGCTTCCTGGACGAAGCCGCCGCCGCCTGCTGCTGGGCCAGCTCCTCCTCCTCCGATATGACAAAAGGTTGCGGGATGGGCAGATCCCCCATGACATCCGGCATGAGATAGATAATATTGGCGACTGAATTATAGCTGACGTCAAAAAGCCGCCAGGTCTCACCCTCATCCCTGGATTGCCCCAGGAAATAGGTCACGATATGAAATTTCTTATCCTCCCGGTGAATATGACGGGATTCCCGGATGACACACTGCCATTGGTCATCCTTCGTCATCAGGGTGACCACCTCCAGCACGGGAGCCGGCTCATCCCCAAGAGAACTCACAAAACGGCCATGGATCTTCAGGACATGATCTATAAACCCATCCTTGCCCCCATAATGTTTCCATACATTGGCCGGTGCCAGGTCGGCATAGGTGCTCCACGTGTTATAAAACTCGGTTTTAACAAGACTGTCGGCGAAAAATAGCGCCCTTTCCTTTATCTTTACCGTGTCAGGCTGGGCGAATACGGTCGGAGCAAACACGAAAAGGGTCAAAATGACCGTTAAGGACATAGTTGTTTTCATGGATATTGACTTTATAAGCCAAAATAATACAAAAACCCGTCAGACACAAGGTTGTTTCTCATTTTTTAGTATCTTGACCCACACCTACACACACTCATAACTATCTATGTTAAGGAAAACTGATTTTGTCTTTTCGACCAAGCAAGAACCTCATCGTCTGCGTACCCGGCAGATCCTCAAAGAACATCCGGAAGTCCGTAAGCTCATTGGGAAGAATAAATATACTTTTTTCGCTATATTAGGCCTGGTGGCCTTTCAGGTAGTGCTTTCATGGCTCGTGAGCCAGCAGTCCTGGTGGATCGTATTTGGCGCCGCCTATCTGTTGGGGGCCTTTGCCGATCATTCCCTCTTTGTCATGATCCATGAATGCGCTCATCACCTCCTGTTCAGGAACCGGGCGGCCAACCGCCTTGCCGGTATCCTGTCTAACCTGCCCCAGATCTTCCCCAGCAGCGTATCCTTCGAACGGTACCATATAAAGCACCATTCCTTCCAGGGCATTCACGAGCTGGACGCCGACCTGCCCAACCGCTGGGAAGCTAAGCTGATCAATAACTATTTCATCGGAAAAGTGATCTGGCTGCTGTTCTACCCCGTTTTCCAGGTTTTTCGCATCTCCCGGCTAAAGGAGATCAAACCCTTTGATAAATGGGTGGCACTGAACTGGTTGGCCGAGATAGTCTTTACAGCTGCCATCTGGTATGCCTTTGGCCCTAAAGCCATCGTTTACTTGCTGGCCAGCTTCTTTTTCTCCGTTGGGCTGCATCCCCTGGGCGCACGCTGGATACAGGAGCATTATCTTACCCACGACGAGGAACAGGAAACCTTCAGCTACTATGGCGTGCTGAACGTCGTAGCATTCAATGTGGGTTATCACAACGAACACCATGACTTCCCGTCCATTCCCTGGAACAAATTACCCCTGATCAAAAAGACAGCCCCTGCCTATTATGACAGCCTTCAATCCCACAGATCCTGGACAAAGCTGTTCTTCCGCTTCCTGTTCGACAGGGAAATATCGCTTTACCACCGGGTTATACGCAACAACAGAGGCAAGGTAAAGCTTACGGACGAATCCAGGCCCGATCAGGACCTCATTGTCGCCGAACGCAACGGACAGGTGGCAAGCGTTTAGTTAGATAAAAACCCTTGTCCCTGAATTGAAGTTCTCCCTGAACTCCTTGGGCGTGCATGTTTTTTTCTTCTTGAAGATCCTGTTGAAGTTGGAGATATTGTTGAATCCGCAGTTATAGGAGATCTCCGCAATGGAATGCGTGGTGTCGATAAGCATCCTGGACGCATGTCCCAACCTTATCTCGTTGAGACTGTCGATAAATGTATTTCCCGTCCTCTTTTTTATAAATCGGCTGAAGGACACCTCGGTCATATTGACCAGCTTTGCCACTTCCCCAAGCGTGATGGCCTTGTCATAATTATTGTTCATGTACTCAAAGGCCTTCTCGATACGCCGGCTGTTGTATGTAAAATGCTCGTTGGTAAAAGATGCATCCGACAACGTACGTATGTTCCGCGAAATGGAGAGGTCATGCAGGATGGATAAGAGCTCCAGCACCGAGTCGAAACCATGCTTCTGGTTGAGGGAAAGGATACGGGGAGCTAATGCCGCAGTGGTCTCTCTTGAAAAAAGGATCCCCTTCTGCGAACGCTCTATCATATTCCGGATAAAGCTCAGCTGGTTCCTTCTCAGCAATTTTTCTTCAAAAAGGTCCTTGTGCCATTGGATGGTGACTTCTCGTATCTCTTCGCTCTTGCATTGATGCGTAAACCAGGCATGATAAAGATTGGGCCCCACAAGCACCAGCTCGAGGTCGCCAATGACATCGATATGATCCCCCACAATGCGCCGCGCACCCTTGGCATTGATGATCAGGTTCAGCTCCAGCTCCTCATGATAATGCAGGGGAAAGGTGAACTCTTTTTTTACACGGGAAAACATGGTAAAGCAGTCGTTCTGTGTAAGCGGTGTGATCTCCCGGATGATGTTTGCGCTCATATGACAGCTCGTTAAGGTTTACTAAATATATTCAAAACCTTCGTAACACAGGGGGGATTGTAGGTTTCGTACTAAGTTAGGATAAAATAGTATAACCCTGTTGAAG
>DASZVM010000811.1:0-5531 GCA_035547295.1 Puia sp.
GGGCAAAATCTATTTTCTTGCTTTTTAAAAGGGGGGTGAGGTTCTTGGCGAATGCCAGCTTTGCAAATTGCTTTTCGATGGCGGACGGCAGACCCTGGATCAACAGGTTCTTTTCGTCCTTTAACTGCAATTTTTCCAGTAAAGTTGGAAGCATCTCCTGAATTTTTTAGTTTTCAGTTTTGAGAATAGAACTTTTGCGGATGGCAAAATTAACAAATTATTCTTTTTCATCCGAACAAAATGTCTTTTGAATTGCCGGATGGAACCTCGCCGCCATTTACGTCATATCAGTGTGCCCGGTTTCGCGGTCAGTGTTTTTCCGCTGGCGGCGGCGGTCGCGATATTTAAGGATGGGGACTTTATTCTCGCTGCCCCTTAAAAGACGGGTAATATTCTTTTGATGGGTAAGGACTACCATCAGGGCCACGGCAATGGCAAAACCACGGTACAGGGTCTCTTTTGCGTCAAAAATATAGAGGATAAAGACGGCAAAAGCCACACTGGCCAATATAGAGCTGAGAGATACAAAACGTGTAAGGTACAGCACCAGGAGAAATACGGCCACGCAGCATACGGCCGCCAGGGGCTGAATAGCGATGATCATACCAAAAACAGTGGCAACCCCCTTCCCTCCCCTGAAATCCGCCCAAATGGGGAAAATATGGCCTACGACGGCCGCCAGACCCAGACCAACCATAAAATTGGTCCTTTCCGTCTCGTCATGCATATAGTAAGGTACCAGGACATACAGACTGGTGGCCAGGATGCCCTTGATAACATCCACTGACATTACAAAAGTCCCCCATTTCGAACCTAAAACCCGGAAAGTATTGGTAGCACCGGCATTACCACTGCCATACTCACGGATATCGATCCCGAAAAAAGACTTGCTCACCCATACTGCGGTCGGAACAGAGCCAATAAGGTAAGCCAGAAGTATAAGTAAAACTTCCTTCATCGAATGGTTGAGTTGGATGCACCGGGATGGTTTTTCATCAATATACCCATCCCCGGTGCACCGGCTTATGATGGGCCTATCGGCCGGCGGACGGTTGTCCGCAGGGTTGGATAACAAATATACTTAAAAAAAGACTCCAAAACTTCACGGTTGCCAGGCGTATATTGTCTTATCGCGTAAGCTTCAGACAGATCCAGTTCCCTTCGTTCAACCGTTCGGATATTGGAAGGTCATTTTTAAGCGACTCGTTTTCAATATCCTGAAAATCCTCATACAGGAGGCCGCTCAATAATATAACGCCCCCCTTTTTTAATTGTTGTCCCATGGAGGAGAGTTCCTTTAGAATGATATGCTTGTTAATATTTGCTAATATGATATCATAAATGGTTCCACTTGTTATTGTGTCCGTTTTCTCCAGCCGGATCTTCACCGAATGGTTTTCCAGTATATTTTCCCTGGCGTTCTCGATGCTCCGGGGATCATTGTCGATGGCTACCACCTCTTTTGCCCCTAATTTTTCCGCAAGGATGGCCAATACGCCTGTTCCTGTACCGAAATCCAGCACAGTGCATCCCTTAAGGTTCAGCCGTTCCATAGCCTGTATCATCATATGCGTGGTAGCATGGTGCCCCGTGCCAAAGCTCATTTTGGGAGTAATGACCAGTTCGTGCCGCACATCCGGGACAGGCGCATGAAAAGAAGCCCGTATGGCACAAAACTTTCCCACGACCACCGGCTGAAAATTCTTTTCCCATTCCTCGTTCCAGTTCCTTTCCGGCAGCGCCTGACGGGTAAAGGACAATTGCCAGCGGGACAACAGCTCTTCCAGGACGCTTGCATCGAATCTCTCTTCAGGGATATAGGCATAGAGATGACCGGGTTCCTGGAGAAAACCGTCATATCCCTCCTCTTCCAGACGGGCGATGAGTATCTCCTGAACCGATATGTCCGCGGCGGGAATAGTGAGCTGAAGGTGCATAATCAAAATAGACAAGGTCTGCAGCATAATACTGCAGACCTTGTTGAGTTAAATAATGTGTTATTGCTGGGGGGCCGGAGGACCGCCTGCCGGTTTGCCTGCAGCCTCAGGCTTCGGGATAAGCACTTTGCGGCTCAGCTTGAACTTGCCTGTCTTCTGGTCCAGACCGATAAGCTTCACTTTTACCGTATCGCCTTCCTTCAGCACGCCTTCCATGCTTTCCAGCCTTTTGTGGGTCACTTCGCTGATATGCAGCAAGCCTTGCTTGCCGGGCAGGAATTCCACAAATGCGCCGTAAGGCATGACGGATTTCACTTTGGCTTCGTATACAGTGCCGACTTCCGGCTGTGCAACGATGCCCTTGATCCAGGCAACAGCCTTGTCCAGTCCTTCCTTGGCCGGGCTGAAAATGCTGACCTCGCCAAAATTGCCGACCTCTTCGAGGTTGATGGTCGTGCCGGTCTCCCGCTGTATCTCCTGGATGATCTTGCCCTGAGGCCCGATGACGGCACCGATGAATTCCTTGTCGATAAAGATCTTCACCATTCTCGGCGCATGCGGCTTTACATCCGGACGAGCGGCAGGCATACATTCATACATCGCATCGAGGATATGCAGCCGTCCCTTCCGGGCCTGCTCCAGCGCTTCACGCATCGTGTCCATGCTGAGTCCATCCACCTTGATGTCCATTTGCACGCCGCAGATGCCTTCCCGGGTACCTGTCACCTTGAAGTCCATATCGCCCAGGTGATCTTCATCACCTAGAATATCCGTGAGGATGGCATTTTTCCCGTCTGCCGGGCGGGTGATGAGCCCCATGGCCACCCCGCTGACATGCTTGGGAACAGGCACACCTGCGTCCATCAGGGCGAGACTGCCGGCGCACACCGTTGCCATGGAAGAAGAGCCGTTCGACTCCAGGATATCGCTTACCACACGGACGGTGTAAGGATAATCATTCCCCGGCATCATCTGCTTCAGGGAACGCATGGCCAGGTTGCCGTGGCCGACTTCCCGGCGGCTCTGCCCCCTCATCATCTTCACTTCACCTGTGCTGAAAGGAGGGAAATTATAATGCAGGAAAAATTTCGAGTCGAATGATTTGGCTGCGCTTTCCACCAGCAGCTCATCCAGGGGAGTGCCCAGTGTCACGGTAGTGAGGGACTGTGTCTCTCCACGTGTGAACAGGGAAGACCCGTGCGGCGTGGGCAGCGGGTCTACTTCCATGGCCAGCGGACGTACCTGGTCCAGCTGACGGCCGTCCAGGCGGATACGGTCATCCAGGATCATATTGCGGACCACTTCCCATTGCAGGTCGTGATAATATTTTTTTGCCAGCTTCTTGTCCAGGTCCGTGGCTTCTTCACCCAGGCTGGCGATCAGCTCGTCCTTCAATACGTCGAATGCATCGCTGCGCTCGTGCTTGCTGCTGCCTGCACGGGATATCTGGTAGATACGATCCTTGGAAAAGGCGATCACCTTCTGCAGGAGCTCGTCGTTGCTCTCGGGTTTTTTATAATCCCTTTTGCCTGTGACGCCGGCCTTTGCACGCAATTCCTCTTGTGCCTTGATCTGGAGACGGATGGCTTCATGGGCGACCTCCAGGGCCTTTACCAGGTCCTCCTCGCTGCATTCCTTAGCCTCGCCTTCCACCATCATGAGGTTCTTCTCCGTGGCGGCGATAAGAAATTCCATGTCGGCCTTTTCCAGCTCGGTACGGCTGGGGTTGACCAGCAACTTGCCGTCCACACGGCCGACCCTGACCTCGCTGATGATCTCCTTGATAGGAATATCGCTGACAGCCAGGGCTGCGGAAGCGGCCAGACAGGCCAGCGCATCGGGCATCACTTCCAGATCGCTGGACACAAGGCTGATGAGCACCTGCACATCGCAGAAATAATCTTCGGGGAACAAGGGCCGCAAAGCGCGGTCCACCAGACGGCTGGTGAGGATCTCATAGTCGTTCAACCTGGCCTCACGCTTAAAAAAACTGCCGGGAATACGCCCGGCTGAAGCAAATTTTTCCTGGTAATCTACGGAAAGAGGAAAAAAGTCCTGCCCTTCCTTGGGCTCTTTGTTAGCTACGACAGTAGCCAGAATAATACAATTACCCTGTCTTACAGTAACGGCGCCATCTGCCTGACGGGCAAGCTTGCCTGTCTCGATGGTGACCATCCGGCCGCCGCCTATATCAAATGTTACACTGATGGGTTGTGAAAGCATAATCGCTGTTCGTCTTTATCAGGATCAGGAGTCACCGAGGTAGGAACGGGTAGTGAAGCCGTGATCCCTATGTTAAAAAATGTGTGAAAAGTCAATTAAATCCTTTACATATAAAAAAACGATTCCCAACCGTGTTGTCAGTTGGGAATAGTGGTCATATACATAATGAGATTTATTTTCTGATTCCGAGTTTTTCGATCAGTTGACGGTAACCCTGGAGGTTTTGTTTGCTCAGGTAGGTCAGCAAACGCTTTCTTTTACCCACTAATTGCATCAGTCCGCGGTGGGTGGAAAAATCTTTCTTATTGGCTTGCAAATGCTCAGAGATACGGTTGATCCGCTCTGTCAACAACGCAATCTGTCCCTCGATGGAACCGGTATTGGTGGCTTTTCCACCAAAATCTGTAAAGAAACTCGCTTTCTTTTCTTTTGTCAAATAAGGCATCTCTATTTTTTTATATAAAATCGGCTAAATGAACACTTTGCTCATTTGGCCTGCGAAGGTACTGATAATTTTGACAATCCTGAAAAATCCACCCCAAAATTCGTTAAAAATAATGATAATAGCTAATTTGGCGGCTTTTTTACACCTGGTTTAAGCCCCCGGCCAGCCCATGAGCAAAAAGATCTATTGTACAGTGACAAATGACCTGACCTATGATCAGCGTATGATCAGGATCTGTACCTCCCTGTCCGGGGCCGGCTACCAGGTGGTGCTCGTAGGCAGGAAAGAGGTTCCCTCTATCCCCCTGGAACCACATCCATTTGACCAGGTACGGCTCCGGCTGCTGTTCCGGAAAGGGAAATTATTCTACCTGGAATACAATCTCCGCCTTTTTTTCTACCTGCTTTTCCGGAAGATGGACTGTATCTGCGCCATCGACCTCGATACCATGATCCCCTGTTACTTTATCTCGGCGCTCCGGCGTATCCCAAGGGTTTACGATGCCCACGAACTGTTCTGCGAGATGAAGGAGGTGGTCTCCCGCCCGGCGATCTATAAAATATGGAAGACCGTGGAAAGGACCTTCGTCCCGGCCTTCCGATACGGGTACACGGTGAATGGCCAGATCGCCGGCGAATTTGAAAAAATGTACAATGTTAAGTATGAAGTGATCCGTAATGCTCCTCTGCTGGCGACACCCTGGGTCCCGCCCTCCCCCGCCCCCGACCGCTTCATCCTTTACCAGGGGGCCGTCAATGAAGGAAGATGCTTCGAAACCCTGATACCCGCCATGCAGCAGGTGGATGCCCGGCTGGTCATTGTTGGAAAAGGCAACTTCCTTCACCAGGCCCGGCAGCTGGTGCAGGACCATGGCCTGGGAAAAAAGGTCATTTTCCGGGACCCGCTTCGTCCCGAAGCGCTGCGGC